>NZ_JBSHAP010000054.1:0-58941 GCF_053611565.1 Kitasatospora sp. NPDC054795 | reverse complement strand
CCGCCGGAGTCGCTGTCCCGCCCCGGGCCAGGGCGCGCGCCACCGCGCGGGTCGACGGGCCGTCCGGGTCCGCGGCGGCCACCACCGGGCGGGCGGCCGCCAGGGCCGCCTCCGCACGGCCGGGGTCGTCGGCCACCGCGCCCGGCCAGGGCGGCAGTCGGACCCCGTCCGGGTGGTCCACGAGCAGGCCGTGCTCGCGCAGCCGGGCGGTGACGGTGGCCAGCGCGGCCGCCACCCTCGGCTCGACGGCCGCGTCGACGGCCGCGTCCACGGCCTCCGCCTGCGGCCCGAGCCGGGCGGCGAGCACCTGCCACAGCGCTGGGAGCGCCCGGCTGCCCTCCAGGGTGACGCTGCTCTCGCGCCCGCGCAGGTGCAGCCCTTCGCGCAGCGGCGTCACCGCCACCCCGGGGCGCAGGCGGGGCCGCACGGCGTCCGGTTCGGCCGTCATGCCGCCCCCTCCAGTTCGGTGCGCCCCGCGCCGCCCGTCGCCACCGCGGCGCCCGATTGCTCCGCGCCGCCCGTCGCCACCGCACCGCCCTGCTCCTCCGCGGCACCGAGGACCGCCTGCCAGCGGTGCCCGGTCAGCTCGGGCACGCTGCGCACCAGCAGGTGGGCGGCCAGGTAGCGCTCCATCGGGCGGACGTCGCAGATCGCGAGCAGCCGGTACAGGCCGTTGGTGCCGGCCCGGTTGATCAGGTAGTCGGGACGGTGCCACATCCTGCCGTCGGGGTCGGCGCGCTGCAGCAGTCGGTGGAACTCGCTGTAGCGGGTGCGCAGTTCGGCGTTCCAGCGTTCGGCGGTGGCCGGGTCGCCGAGGGCCTCGGCGCGCTCCCGGTACTCGGCGTGGCGGCCGCCGAGGTCGGCGCCGGCCGTCAGCCGCCGCTCGGCCAGGCTCCAGGCGGTCGCCGACCAGTGCGCCCAGTCCCGTTCCCAGTCGCGGGCGCCGCCGTCGGCGATCCGGCCGACCAGCGCGGTGACCGCCCGGCCGCTCTGCTCCCAGCGGCGCTCGAAGGCGGCCCGCAGACCGCCGTCCGGGTCCTCGTGGACCAGGAAGTCCTCCAGGTGCGAGAGCACCGAGTAGTGCGCGCCGACCAGCCCGTCCGGGTGCGCGGTGGCGTGTGCCGCGAGCGCCGTCACCACCAGCTGCACCCGCGCCTGCGGGGTGTCGCCGTGCGCGCCGAGGAAGTGGCAGGCCGAGTCGAGGGCGGGCAGGCCGGTCCGCAGCAGCTCGTCCCGCAGCTCGGCGGATTCGGCGCCGATCAGCGCCCGCAGGGCTTCCTCGGCGGACCGGTCGACGGGCGCCGCCACGACGGTGTTGTCCGGCACCAGCGGCGCGTACGGCGGCGCGACCAGCTCCGCGCGTCCGGCGACGGCGGCCTCGGCGAGCAGTTCCTCGTCCGACCGGTCGGCCACGGACGGGTGCGCGGCCGCCCATGCCCGCAGCGCCTCGGCGGCCCGCTGCGCCGCCCCGGCCACCCGTGCCTCCGGGCCGCGCAGCCGCAGCCGCAGGTGCGGTCCGAACCGCCAGTGCCGCTCGACGTGGGCGGCCAGCCCCTCGGCCGCCGCCTGCCGGGCCAGCGGCAGGACGGCTTCGCGCAGCGCGCGGGCCTTGTCGGGCCGGTAGTGGTACAGGACCACGTCCCAGGCGGTCACGGCAGCTCGGCCCTCGGCCGGGTCACTCATCGGGCGCCTCCTCGGCGATGGCGGTGCGGACGGATTCGAAGGCGCCGGCCGCCGGCGGGCCGCCCCGGCCGGGCCGGTACGTCTCCACCACGAGTTCCACGGCCCGGGTCGGCTCCGGCTGCCCCGCGATGGCCGGGAGGGCCTCCTCCAGGACCGCGCCGTGCGGGTGCCGGGTGAGCCACTTGGCGAGGTGGCGCAGGTGCAGCGGATTGCCGAGGTCGACGGGCTGCGGCTTGGGGGCTCGCAGGTGGGCCACGAAGGCGTCGCCGGGCGTGCCCGCGGGGTCGGCCGCGGCCGGTGCGGGGTGGAGGAAGAGCTGCTCGGGCAGGTCGAGCCGGGCCCGCCAGCGGGCGACGGCCGCGGCCGGGACCCCGTCGGGGCCGGGGTCGGCGGCGAGGTCGGCCCGCAGGGCGTCGAGCACTCCGGCCGGCAGGAGCCAGCGGCGGCGGGCGAGGACGACGTGCCGGTGGCGCAGCCGCGGGGTGCGCAGCACGCTGCCGCCGGGCGCGGCGAGGGTGGTGCGCGGCAGCAGCGGGCGGAAGTCGACGACCCCCTCGGGGTGGTCGTTGAGCAGCGGGCCGAGCCGCTGGGGCAGCATGACCGGTGCGAGGAAGCCCAGGTAGAGGACGTCGAGCAGTTCGCCGGTGGTGCGCAGCCGCAGCCGCAGCTGGTCGTCGACCGGGTCGTGCACGAGGTCGAGGTCGGACTCGGCGAGGCCGGTCCACTGTCGGTCGGGGCCGATCTCGTCGGCGAGCAGTCGCGGGTGCAGGTTGGCGTTGAAGCCGCCGACCGGCCGGATCTGGGCGGCGCGGGCGCCGGCGCCGAGTCCGGACCGCAGCTGCCGGGCGACCTCGGTGGCGGCCTGCGGGGCCAGGCCGTCGAGGAAGCGGCTGGTGAAGCGCCCCCAGCCGCCGTAGACGTGGTTGACGCACAACAGGCCGTCCGTGGAGCCGTGTTGGACGAACCAGGAGTAGCTGAGCGGGCGGGCCGCGGTCCAGTGGGGCAGTCGGGCGGCCAGGGCGCGTATCCGCTCGGCGGGGAGCACGAGTTCGCCGTCCTGCTCCGGCAGGTTCGCGAACTCCTCGCGCAGCGCGGCCAGTTCGCCCGGGGGTGTCGGATCCGCCCAGGAGTCCGCCAGGTCGGCAGCGAAGTCCCAGGGGGCGTCGCACACCCCGCCGACGCCGTAGCGGGCGACGAAGCGGTCGCGGGCCGCCCGTCGCATCAGGTGGGCGTGGTCGAACAGCTCGGCGAACACGGTGAGTTCGGCGAGCGCCGCCCGGTCGGTCGCGCCCGGCCGGGGCTGCGGCGGAGCCGGCGCGTGGACGTCCTCGCTGAGGACGCTGAGCGGCGCGGCCTCCTGCGGCACCGGCCGGCCGGCGTCGGCCAGCAGCCGCCGCCAGCGCTCGGCGAGGACGGCCAGCAGTGCGGGGCGGTGCGCGCCCGGGGTCACGGCCAACTCGGCGTTCTGCCGTTCGAGTTGCTCGATCCGGTGGGCCAGCTCGGCGTCCTGCGGCCACTGCCGGAGCCACCCGGCCAGGCTGCGGAGCGGGTGCCGGTCCTGCGGGTCGACCGGTTCGGTGGGCACCAGCAGCCGGGCCGTGACGAGCTGGTCCACGAAGCGGTGCGCGCCCGGGTCGTCGCCCGGCCGCCCGAGGGCCTCGGCGAGCCCGGCGGCGAGCCGGTCCGGCGGGGCCGGGGTGGCCGCGAGCGAGGCGAGCAGCGCCAGCTCGGGCCGGGCGGCGAGTTCGACCTCCTCCTCCCGGGTGACCAGGAAGCGCCCGCCCGCGAACAGCGCCTCCGCGCGGGCGTAGCGGGCCCGGCCGTCGGCGACCCGGGCCGCGCTGCTCATCCGGTGCGGCAGCGTGCGGCTGCGGCGGGGGTCGTCGAGCAGGGCCTGGACGAGCGCGGTGACCAGCGCCCGGTTCTCCCGGACGCAGGCGCGGGGCTCGCCCGCCGCGGCTTCGCCGTCCTCGGAGAACCAGCCGACGGCGGTGAACCAGGACAGCGGGCTGGTCTTGGCGGTGGCCCGCAGGGCGTGCCGCAGCACGGCCGCCTCCTCCTTGCGCGCCCGGCCGCGCGGTTCCCCGGTCGCGCCCGCCGTGTTGGCCACCGCGCGCAGCAGGTCGGCGCTGCTGAGCGCGACGGCCCGGTTGAAGGCGGGCTCCCGGCAGATGTCCGCGAGGGCGGCCCGTTCGGCGGCGAGGGCGGGTGGGACGGCGTCGGCGAGCGCGTCCAGCAGCCGGGCCCGCAGCCGTCGCAGCTCCAGCCACTCGGCGAGCCGCGGGACCCGGCCCGGCAGGTCGGCGAGCCGGTCGAGCAGCGCCGCCCGCGGCGTTCGCCCGTTGTGCAGGTCGCGGCGCAGCGGCAGCACGACCCTGCGGTGGAACTCCTCGTCGTGCCCGGCCCGGCCGGCGTACAGGTCGTCGCAGAGGGCCGGCCGCAGGGCCTCGGCGGCGGCCTCGGCGGCGGCGAGGTCGCGCAGCAGAGCCCGGGTGTGCGCCGTGGCGGCGGACTGGGCGGGTCGGGCGAGCACGGTGGAGCGCACCAGGGCGTGGCGCGCGGCGTACGCGGCCGGAGCCGGTTCGGGGGCCGGCGCCCGGGCGTCCCGGGGCAGGGCGGCGCGGTTGGGCATGGGCGGTTCCCTCCGGCGGGGCCTGGGGCGCGTCTCGTGGGACTGGTCGGTTCCGGCCGCGGCGCCGCCGGCCCGTCCGGGTCCGCGCGACAGGTCCTGCGGACGCGCGGCAGGCGCTGCGGACGCGGAACAGGCACTGCGGACGCGGGACGAACCCGGCGCGTCCGGTGGACGCGCCGGGTCCCTCCTGGCACCGTGGCCGCGGCCCCGAGGGGCCCGGCCGACGGGTTCGGGCTGCTCCTTACATGTCCTGCGGCTGCGCGCAGGAGGACGAGGCCTGGCAGGAACACGAGCCCCAGGAGGCGCCGTTCTCGGGCAGCGCGACGGTGTCGCGCAGCGAGGTGACGGTTAGCTCGCTGAGGTCGAGGTCCTGAAGGTCGAGGCTCTCGATGCGGGACGCGGTGATGTCGGACATGGCGTTCTCCCTCACGTTGGCAGGCCTGCCGGTCGAACCGGAAGGACGGGCCTGCGATCAGATGTTGCGGGATGTGCCGGGCCCCCCGTGGGTGCGCCGCCTGCGGGTCGCTCGGACCCGGGCTTCGCTCCGCCCGACGGCGACTCTAGGCGGCGGGCGGCGGGCGGCGATACGGGCCGCCGTCACCTTGGCCGGAGCCCGCGCCATGTCGGCTCAATACCGTTTCCACTCAAGCGGAACCCCAGCCCTCACGGATCCCCGCCCCGTCGGCGGGTGCGGTCCGCCGGGACGGGGACCCTGCCCGTCACCTCGGCCAGGACCGCCGACGGGATCCTCGAACGGCTCGCGTCATGCTGTGGGCGGGTTCCCGGCGCAGGACATCAGGCGCTCCGGCCGGCGCAGGCCGCGGCGGTCACCAGGCGGGTGAAGGCGGCCTCGGAGGAGGGCAGCCCGGCGGGGTGCCGTCAACGTGGGCCTCGTGGTCGCCGAGGAGGACCCCGGCGCCGGACCGGGAGTCGACGCCCGGGACGGTCACGGGGGCGCCGAGGCAGAGAACGGCCCGGACCGACGGCCCACGTATCCCTTTGCGGCACAGCGAAATTGACGAAGTGTCACTATCCGGACCCGACCGGACGGGCCTCCGTCCGGTCGGGTCCGGTCAGCGCAGCGGCAGCAGTCCCGGCACCGGGCCGCCGCGCCGGGCGAGGCGGCGCAGGAAGGTGGTGACGCCGGGCGTGCCGACCGCCCAGGCCCGGGCCTCCGCATCCGGCCGGCGGCCGGGCAGCAGCGGCCGGTCGGGCGGGCCGCCGGCCCGGGTGAGGATCAGGGCCGCCAGTTCCTCGGCGGCCGCCCAGTGCCGGGCCTCGCCGGTGGCCACTGCGAGGTCGACGAAGAGGTCCCCGACGCCCGCGAGACCGCAGCAGCGGAACACCTGCGCGGTCCTCGGGGCGAGCGTCCGGCAGGTGTCGGCCGCCTCGGCGGCCAGGGCGATCAGCGCGTCGTCGCCGTCCCGCCGTCCGGCCTGGACCAGCAGGGTGCCGAGCCCGGCCAGACCCCGGCACCAGGACAGGTAGCGGCGCGTCGCCCCGGGCGCGCGAGCGGCGGCGACGATGCGCGGGAGGTCGGCCGCGAGTCCGTCCACGATCTGCCGGGCGGCGTGCCGGGACGCCTCGTCGGGCATCGCGAGCAGGAAGTGGGCGACGCCCGCGCGTCCGTGGGCGAAGCCCTCGGCCAGGGCCGCGGTGCCGGGGTTGGGCTCCTCCCCGAGGTCGTCCAGTGACCGGCCGGCCAGGTCGGCGGCGCAGTCGGCCGCCGCCGCGCGGTGTGCGCCGGCCACCGGGCCGAGGGCGGCGAGCAGCAGGTGCCCGGTGCCGATGCCGGCGGTGCCGCCGATCTGGTCCACGCCCGTCCCCTCGTACCGGCGGTGCCGCGGGGGCTCGGTGCCCAGCGCGGCGGCCGCCTCGGCGAGGAACAGGTCGACGCCCGTACGGCCCTGGTACAGCGAACCGTCGAGGTGGTCGAGGGCCGGGTGGGCGGCCGTCCAGCGGGCCAGTTCGGCGGCGGCGGCCCGGGCGTCCGGGCGCTCGGGGTGCTGGAGCAGTTCGAGGCCGAGGCCGGCCGCGCCGTCGTACAGCGAGAGCAGGGTCCGGGCGCGCTCCGCGCCGGGGTCGGCGGCGACCAGTTCGCGGGCCATCCGGACACAGGTGGTGACGGTGTGGTCGAGGGCCTCGGCCGGTCGGCCGCCGCCCCGTCCGCCCCGTCCGCCGGGGACACCGGGGACACCGGGGACACCGGGGACGCCGGGGACGCCGGGGACACCGGGGACGCCGCGCCGGACCGGGCGGGGTCCCTCCCGCAGCCGGGCCGCCGCGGCGGCGCGGCGTACCGGGTCGAAGCTCAGCAGGCCCTCGACCAGGTCCGCCGCCGGGTGCCCGGGCTCCGGGAGGGCGGCGCGCAGGCAGGCCAGGGTACGGTCGCGGTTGGTCGCCGGGTCCTGGTCGATCACCACCGGGTCGAGGCCGGTGAGGGCGTGGTGCAGGGTGGCGCCCAGAGCGTAGTGGTCCTCGGTCGGGTCCTCGCCGGTGGCGCCCGGCAGGCCGTACCCGGCGGTGGCGCCCGGGGGGCGGTCGCCGGCCAGGGCGCTCACGCCGAAGTCGACCAGCGCGGGCCGGCCGTCCGGGTCGAGCACCACGTTGGCGGGCTTGAGGTCGCAGACCACCACGCCGCGGGCGTGCACCGCGTCCAGCACCCGCAGCAGCCGGCGCGCCAGTGTCCACCAGTCCCGTCCGCCCGCTGTCCCGGCGGCACCGGCACCGGGGTCGGCGTCGGCGTCGTACGGACCGGCGGTGAGCACCTCGCGGCGCAGGTCGATCCGGCCGCGGGCGGCACTGACCAGGTACTCGTCGGTGCCGTGCCGGAAGTAGTCGACCAGTGCGGGCACGCCGGAGATCCCGGCCAGCGCGTCGAGCACCCGCTGCTCGTGCCGCAGCCGGCCGCGCGCGTCGGTGCCCGTGCCGTCCTCGGCGACGAAGGCCCGGGCCTGCTTGACCACCACCTCGCGCCCGGTGGCGAGTTCGACCGCGCGGTAGACGTGGCCGCTGGGCGCCCGGGTGATGCCGGCGGTGATCCGGTAGCGGCCGGCCCCGACCCGGGTGGTCGCCGGACGGGCGAGGGCGCCGGCCGCCTCGAAGGGGTCGTCCGCCCAGGGCGGCCGGCGGTAGCGGGCCTCGGCCAGTCCGGGGAACAGCGAGCCGTCCGGCCCCGCCATGCCGGCCTGCGCCTCGTCGTCGGTGACGCGGAACGGCCCGTAGCGGTAGTGCACCGGGGCGTCGGGCCGGACAGGACGGTCGCTCACCACGGCGGGGCCTTCCCGGCCGACCAGTGCCTGCGCCAACTCCAGCCCCAGGGCGCGGACTTCCTCCGGCCGGGGGTAGACCGTGACGGCCTTGCCGACGGCGGCCGCGCCGTTCCGGCCGCTGTTGAGTTCCCACAGTGCCGCGGTGCTCACCGCGAACTTCACGTCGCAGACGCGGCCGAGCAGGATCGGGAGGGCGGTGTCCAGCAGGTCCGCGAAGCCCTCCGGGCGGGCGGACAGGTGGAGTTTCCAGCCGTGGGCCAGCTCCGGCATCCGGGGGTCCGGGAGGTACCACCACTGGCCGTCGGTGCGCAGCGGGCGGTGCGGGCCGGGCGCCCGGGCGGCCAGTTCCTCGGCCCGGCGCCGCAGTTGCTCATGTCCCAGGACCGCCGAGGACTGCCCCAGGACCGCGGCGGAGCCGGGGTCGGGCGGTGTGCTCATCGTTCCGTCCTTTCCCGGTCCGCCGTGGTCCGCCGTGCTTCGGGATCCGAAGGGATCAGGAGTTGAACTCACAGGGGAAGCGGGTCGGGACGTAGGTCACCCACGGGTCGTCGATGCAGGCGACGGGGGTGAGGTCGGCGTCGAGCTCGTCCTCGAAGACGATGGCGTCCTCGTCGATGTCCAGCAGGCCGGCGTCGCGAACGTCGGTCATCAGGGCACTCATGGGGGTCCTCCCAATGATTGGGGTCTTTGGGTCCTGCTTGCTGAGCGCGCTCATGCTAGCCAGACCGCCCCACCCGGGACAGGGCGCCGACCGACCTGCCGGATCGCCTACGACAAAGGGAGGTTCCGTTTGTGGACGCCGGCTCCGACGGCTCTCACCGGGGCCGCACACACCGGATCGGCACCTCCGGGACCGGAGGCGTTCGCCGACCGGCGGGCGATCAGCCGCGCACGCGACCGGTCAGCCGCGCAGGCGGCGGGCCCGGAGGTACTCGCGGGCCAGCAGGCGCAGCGCGGCGGGCTTGGCCGGCCCGGCCGAACGGCGCAGCAGGGCGCCGAGGTCGGCGCGGGCGGCGGCGCTGGTGAGCTCCTCCACGCCGACGATGCAGCGGACCATCGGCCGGTGGGCGGGCGGCACCCGGTCGATGACGGCCCTGCCGTCGGCGAGCGTGCGGTCGGCGCGGTCGAGCAGGGCGGCGAGCAGGGCCCGGACGGCGGGCAGGTCGCGGGCCCGCTCCAGGTCGGCGCGGGTGACGCCGTGTTCCTTCAGGGTCTCTTCGGGGATGGTCAGCCGGCCGTCGGCGAGGTCCTCGGCGAGGTCGTTGACGCAGTCGAGCCGCTGACTGCCGTCGATGAAGGTGCGGCAGGCGGCGCGGTAGCCGGCCTGGTCGCCGTCCGGGCCGATCAGGCCGGCGACCACCATGAAGCCGGGCAGCGAGTACCCGTCCACGTAGGCCTGGTAGTCCTCCTCGGTGGCGAATCCGGTGAAGTCCAGGTCGGCCCCGGTCGCGGCGAGGAAGTCCAGCACCCGGTCCCGCAGGACGGGGTGGGCGGCGACGCTGTGCAGCAGCGGGCGCAGCTCGGGGTCGTCGGTGCGGCCGGCGGCGAGGCCGTCGGTGACCTGCTGCCGCCAGTGGGCGGACGCGGCCCGGCGTTCGGCGAGCGGGCCGCTGTCGAGCAGGGTGTCGGTGCGGTGCATGAAGGCGGCGGCGGTGATCACGTGCGGGACCATCCGCGCGGGCAGCAGCAGCTCGGTGGCGAGCGCGGCCTCCCGCCGGTAGCGGGCCATCTGCTGCCGCTGCCGGCCGTAGTCGGCCCGCAGGCCGGCCTCCCGCACCCCGGCCGCGTCCAGCGCCCGCTCCCACCTGCCCACTCGGTCCACCCCATCGTTCGTTCGACGGGGCCGAGCGTAGTCGGTGGGAGCGGGAGGACCTATTCGGGGGCCCTGCGGCCCCGGGGTCGCGGCGGCGGCGGTCAGCGCTGGCGGATCGTGGCGAAACCGCAGGCCGGGGTGCAGAGGGTGACGATGCCGCTGTAGCGGTGGGTGGTCCGGCCCCGGGTGACGCTGTGCACGGTGTGCTTCTCCCGCAGGTTGAGTTCCCGGCAGCGCGGGCACGCGGCGCCGACCGGATCGCCCCAGGGGCGGTTGGGGTTGAGCTTGGCGATGGAGACGACCATCAGGACGGCGGCCACGCCCGCGCCGCCGAAGCCGATCACCCGCCACACCCCGTTGCCGGACTCCCGACGGTCGATCATCTCGTCGTAGGAATAGGTGCCCCCGCCCCCGCGGCTGGACCAGATCCGGCACTCGCTGTGCCGGGTCATCGTCTTGCCGTCGCAGGTCGGCGGGGTGTCAGGGTCCGCCTTCCCGACCACCAGGGCCAGGAAGAAGCCGAGTGCGATCAGCAGGCCGAAGACGACCACGGCGACGGTCCGGCTGCGGCCGGTGTGCCGCCGCTTGCGTTCGTTGTACGCCGTATCGATCACAGCCTGGGCCATGTTGCCCCCGTCGACCGCCACTGGTCTTCTCCCGTAGTCCACGTCGCCCGCCGGGCCCGGGTGCCGGGCCGGACGGGGCCCCCGTCCGGGGGCGAGAAGAACCCACCACGAACGACGCCGACTTGTCCGGGACTTGGGAAGATCTTGACCCTTCGGCGGTCCGCCCGGCCGTCCGCTCAGTCGCCGACGGCGACCGAGGTCAGGTAGGAGCCCGCCCGGGCCGGGTCGAAGTACCACTCCTCCAGGTCCGCCGGCTCGTCGAAGGCGTTGGCGAACCGGTGAGCCACGGCGGGCGACCGGCCCCCGGCGCCCAGGATCTGGAGGACGTGCGGGGGCGGTGGGGCGAGCAGTTCGTTGCTCCAGGTGGTGGCGGGGGCGGCGAGGTGCCAGAACCTGTCGAAGGCCTCCTGCTGGAAGGCCCGGTCGAAGGGCCTGTCGCCGTGCTCGAGGATCGCCGCGAGGTAGACGGCGGCGCACTTGGCGGCGTTGTTGGAGCCCTGGCCGGCGATCGGGTCGTTGAGGACGACCACGTCCGCGACGCCCAGCACCGAGCCGCCGCCGGGCAGTTCGCCGATCGGGTGGCGCACCGCCGGGGTGAAGCGGCCGGCCAGGGTGCCGCCCGCGTCGGTGAGTTCGACGCCGGAGCGGGTGCGGTCGTACTCCCAGGGTGTGAAGGTCTTCATCAACTCCAGGGTCACCCGCAGGTGTTCGGCCGGATCGCGGATCCCGTCGAAGGCGTCCGCCGGGCCGCCCGGGCGGGCCTCCCAGATCATGATGTCGCAGGGCCCGGCCTCGGTCAGGGCGGGCACCATGAACAGCTCGCCGACACCGGGCACCAGGTTGCAGCGCACCGCCGGGTAGTCGTGCTCGGGGCGCGGCCCGAGCCCGTGCACATAGCTGGCGGCCAGCGCGCGCTGCGGCCGCTCGTACGGGGAGCGCGCGTGGTCGCGCTCGAACAGCGAGGCCAGCGCGCCCTTTCCGGAGGCGACCAGCACCAGGTCGTAGGAGCCGGCCAGGTTCTGCAGGTCGGCCGCGGTCACCTGGCGCAGCTCCACCCGGCCGCCGCGCCCGGCGAACAGCTCCAGCCAGGTGGACATCTTCAGTCGCTGGTCGACGGACTGCGCGCGGGCGTCCAGCCGGGCGACCCAGTCGATCGCCCGCTCCGCCTCCGGCCCGGCGACCGACACCCCGAGGCCCTCGATCCGGGGCGCCCGGTCGGCCCACAGGTCGAGACCGAGGGCGCGCTCGGTGCGCAGCGCGGAGTCGAACATGCACTGGCTGGACATCACCCGCCCGCCGCGCACCTCCTCCGGGCCGCGGTCGGTCAGCACCGTCACGTCGTAGCCGTGGGCCTGCAGCCCCAGGGCCAGTTGGAGTCCGGCCTGCCCGGCGCCGACGATCAGAATTCTGCGCATCGCCCCTGCTCTCCTGGTGGTACGTCCCGGACGGCGGCCCGCACGGCCCGGCCGCCACCGGACTGCTTACCAGTCATCGGCACGCCCGTCCACGGGCCGTGCCGTGCCTGTCCCCCGCCCTCCTGCCGGAGCTCCCGGGCCCGGCGGGACGGCAGGGCGTCACCCCGTGACCAGCTGCCGTCCGCTGACCTCCTCCGGGCGGATCCGCACCCAGCGCGGCCGGTCCCCGCCCGCCCAGGGGGCCGCGCCGGGCAGGCCGGCCAGACGCTCCAGTTCCGCGGGGTCGTCCACGTAGTGCGCGGGGCCGAGGGCGAGCACGCTCCAGCCGCGCCCGAGGTACTCGTCGATGTGGTCGACCTGGAAGGAGACCGCGGCCCCCTCCTCCGGGGAGGCGGCGCCCTGCTCGCCGGTGCGGTAGGCGAAGGAGCCCCGGTCCACCACGTAGTTGACCGGCAGCACCACCGGCCCCGGCTCGACCGGCAGGGCGATCCGGCCGATGCCGTGGTCGCCGACCAGCTGCCAGCACTCCTGCTCGGTGAGGTCGAGCAGCCGGGGGCGCGGGCCGGGGCCGCCCTGGCCGGGCGGGGCGTCGGCGCGGCCGGAAACCAGCTCCTCGGGGGTGCTGTCGAGGGCGGCGGCGATCCGGACGAAACCCCCGGGGTCGAAGGAGGGACCGGCCTCCAGCAGGCACCGCAGGTAACGGGGAGCCATCGAGGCCCGGTGGGCCAGGGCCTCCTCGCCGAGGCCCAGTTGCTCGCGCCGTTCGGCGATCCGACGGGCCACGGCGGCGGGGTCGGGGGTGTCGTTCACAGGGGTGACTCCTCGGCTTGCCGGGGGCCGTCCGGCCGCGTCCGGGCGTTGACCAGGCCGGATCCATCCAAGCGCCCGGCCTGCGGCAAGTCGAGCAACAGCACGGCCCCGTGCGTGTCGGTCCGCGCCCGGGGCCCGCCGCCGCCGGCGTGCGGTCGGCCGGCCGGCCGGTGCCACCCGACCGAGGCGCCGCACCCCGACGCCGCCGGGCGGGCCCGGGTCGCCGCGCTCGTCGGGGCGCTGCCGGAGTGAGCCGGACCGGGCCGTTCAGCGGCGGGCGGGCGGGCTCGCGCCGGCCCGGCGGCGGTCCCACCGGGCCGGGGCGAGCGCGGCGAGCATCACCGCCGCCGTGAGCACGAACGCCCACGGGTAGCCCGTCCCGCCCGCGACCGCCCCGAAGGCGACCGCGCCGATCCCCATGCCGCCGTCGTACGCGACGTTCCACAGCGCCGTCACGGTGCCGTAGCCGGCCGGCGGCACCCGCGCGTACATCAGCGCCAGCGTCGCGTTCTGCGCGACGCCGAACCCCGCGCCGAACCCCGCGGCCCCGGCCACCACCGCGACCGGGCTGCCTGTGGCGGCCAGCAGCAGCACCCCGCCCGCCGAGACCAGCAGCGCGGGCAGCACCAGCCCGGCCGAGCCCCGGCGGTCCCCGTACCGCCCGGCCAGCCAGCGGGTCAGCGTCGCGGCACCGGGCTGGACCAGCAGCGCCACCGCGACGGCGGCGGCGGACGGCACGGCGAGCGGCAGGAAGGTGACCAGGATCCCGGCCGCCAGCGCCGTCGCGCCGAACGCCGCGGCCGGTCGCAGCAGCGCGCCGCTGCGCAGCCCCTCCCGCACCCCCACCGCCGGCCCGCCGGCCCGGGTGCGGTCCGGCAGCGCCGGGACGGAGGCGACGGCGGCCAGCGGCGCCGCCGCCCCGATCACGAACACCCAGCCCCAGCCGAGGTGCTGGCCCAGCCAGACGCCGAGCGGCAGGCAGGCCAGGGCGGGCAGCCCGGAGACCAGGCCGACCAGCGCGAGTCCCTCCCCGCGCCGCTCGGCCGGGATCAGCGCGGCGGTCAGCGCCCCGCCCGCCACCAGCGCGACCGCGAAGCCGAGCCCGC
Source organism: Kitasatospora sp. NPDC054795 (assembly GCF_053611565.1). Lineage (NCBI taxonomy): Bacteria > Bacillati > Actinomycetota > Actinomycetes > Kitasatosporales > Streptomycetaceae > Kitasatospora > Kitasatospora sp. NPDC054795. The sequence goes on along the minus strand of NZ_JBSHAP010000054.1, from coordinate 45,584 downwards.
GCAGCAGGCAGACCGCCACCACCGCCGCCATGCCCCCGGTCCACGCCAGGACCGGCGTGGGTGCGCCGAGCAGCACCAACCCGGCCGCCAGCACCGGGCGGTAGCCGAAGCGCGCGGTCAGCCACGGGGTGGCCAGTTCGCCGACCACGGTGGCCAGCATCAGCGCGCCGGTGGCCAGGCCCGCCGCGTGCTCGCCGCCGCCGGACTCCTGGGCGTACAGCGGCACGGCGGAGAGCAGCAGGTTGAACCCGACGGAGGTGCCGAGCAGGGAGACGAAGCGCAGCAGCAGTGCCCGCGTCAGCAGTGGCGGCCGGGCGCAGCCGGAGCCCGCCGCGGAGTCGATCGTCGTGGTCACCCAGCGACGCTACCGGCCCGAACAGCCTGCCGGTAGGGCTTACTTCGGGCCCGCGGCACCCACCCCGCCGACGCTCCGTCGGAATCCCCGCGCACGACGCTGTCCACCGCCCCGGCCCGAGCGCATACTGGCCAGCGCGGCTCGCACCGGGCGACGGGGCCATTCCGGTCCCCGGCCCGGCCGCGCCGCGACGGGGGAGGCCGGAATCGTGGCAGTTGTCGTGATCGTCGCCGTGGTGCTCCTGCTCTGGCTGGCGACCGGTGTGCGGGTGGTCCAGCAGTACGAGCGCGGTGTGGTGTTCCGGCTCGGCCGGGTGAGCGGGCAGGTCCGCCAGCCGGGACCGAGCCTGCTGCTGCCGGTGCTGGACCGGATGCGCAAGGTCAACGTCCAGGTGGTCACCATGCCGGTGCCGGCGCAGGAGGGCATCACCAAGGACAACGTCTCGGTGAGCGTCGACGCGGTGCTGTACTTCCGGGTGGTGGACCCGGTCAGGGCCACCGTGGACGTCCAGAACTACTCCTTCGCCATGCTCCAGGTCGCCCAGACCTCGCTGCGCTCCGTCATCGGCAAGAGCGAGCTGGACGACCTGCTCTCCGGCCGGGAGAACCTCCACCAGGGGCTGGAGGTGATGCTGGAGAGCCCGGCCACCGGCTGGGGCGTACAGATCGACCGGGTGGAGATCAAGGACGTCAGCCTGCCGGACTCGATGAAGCGCTCGATGGCCCGCCAGGCCGAGGCGGACCGCGAGCGCCGGGCCCGGATCATCACCGCCGACGGCGAGTTCCAGGCCGCCACCAAGCTCGCCGAGGCGGCGGGCAGGATGAGCGAGACCCCGGCGGCGATGCAGCTGCGGCTGCTCCAGACCGTGGTCGAGGTCGCGGCGGAGAAGAACTCGACGCTGGTGCTGCCGTTCCCGGTGGAGCTGCTGCGCTTCTTCGAGGCCTCCGCCGCCGCCCGGGCCGCCGACCCCGGGGCATAGGCCGGACCTATGGCCCCATAGATCACCACCGCCTACTTCGCAGGTCATCCGTAGGGTTTGCTACAAAGGTTCGGCTAACCTTTGTTGCATCGCGCCCGACCGGAGGACCACTCGTCATGCCCCGCCCGATCCGAGTCGCGATCGTCGGAGCCGGCCCCGCCGGCATCTACGCCGCGGACGCCCTGCTGAAGTCCGACGCCGCCCAGGACCCCGGTGTCTCGATCGACCTGTTCGAGCGGATGCCCGCTCCGTTCGGCCTGATCCGCTACGGGGTCGCGCCCGACCACCCACGTATCAAGGGCATCGTCACCGCCCTGAACCAGGTGCTCGACAAGCCCCAGGTCCGGCTGTTCGGCAACGTCGACTACCCGAACGACCTCGCCCTGGACGACCTGCACCGCTTCTACGACGCCGTGGTGTTCTCCACCGGCGCGACGGCCGACCGCGCCCTGGACATACCCGGCATCCACCTCGACGGCTCCTACGGCGCGGCCGACTTCGTCTCCTGGTACGACGGCCACCCGGACGTGCCCCGGACCTGGCCGCTGGAGGCCGAGAAGGTCGCCGTCCTCGGCGTCGGCAACGTCGCCCTGGACGTCGCCCGGGTGCTCGCCAAGACCGCCGACGAACTGCTGCCCACCGAGATCCCGCCGAACGTGTACGAGGGACTGAAGCGCAACCGGGCCGTCGAGGTGCACGTCTTCGGCCGCCGCGGCCCCGCCCAGGCCAAGTTCAGCCCGATGGAGCTGCGCGAGCTGGACCACTCCCCCACGATCGAGGTGATCGTCGCCCCCGAGGACATCGAGTACGACGAGGGCTCGATCGCCGAGCGCCGCTCGGTCAAGCACGTGGACCTGGTCGCCTCGACACTGGAGAACTGGGCGATCCGCGACGTCGGCGACCGCCCCCACCGGGTGTACCTGCACTTCTTCGAGTCCCCGGTGGAGGTGCTCGGCGAGGACGGCCGGGTGGTCGGCCTGCGCACCGAGCGCACCGAGCTGGACGGCACCGGCAATGTGCGCGGCACCGGCGGCTTCACCGACTGGGACGTGCAGTCGGTCTACCGGGCGGTCGGCTACTACTCCGACGAGCTGCCCAAGCTGCCCTTCGACCCGGCCTCGGGCACCGTTCCGCACCAGGCCGGACGGGTCCTGGACGGCGACGGCTCGCACCGCACCGCCACGTACGTCACCGGCTGGATCAAGCGCGGCCCGGTCGGCCTGATCGGCCACACCAAGGGCGACGCCAACGAGACCGTCGCCTGCCTGCTGGACGACCACGCCGCCGACCGCCTGCCCGGCGCCGTCGAGCCGGAACCGGCGGCCGTCGAGGAGCACCTGCGCGCCCAGGGCGTGCGCTTCACCACCTGGGACGGCTGGAAGCTGCTGGACGCCCACGAGCGCGCGCTCGGCGAGGCCGAGCAGCGCGAGCGGGTCAAGGTCGTCGAGCGCGAGGACATGCTCCGCCACAGCGGGGCCTGAGCCCCCGCGGGGCCCGGGCCCGGACGTCCGAGGGCCCGGGCGGCGCCCGACGGGATCGCGGACGCTGTCGGTGATTCGCGGTCCTGATCATGTCGCCCCGCCGAGCCGGTGCTCGGCGGGGCGATCCGGAGTGGGCGATCCGGAGTGCCGGCACAAGGGCCGCCGGGGACGGCTCACAGACCCGGCACGTGGTAGCCGTTGAGGCGCCAGAGCGCGGCGCTGTACCAGAGCAGGGCGATCAGGACGAGCAGGGCGCCGCCTGCCGTGGGCAGGGCCCAGCCGGGCAGCCGGCGGTGGCGAACCACGATGACCTTGGCGACGAACGCGCCGTAGAGGAAGCATCCGGCGAACGAGTGCACGGCGATCCGGCCGTCCGTCAGCTGCACGCCGTAGGCCGTGAGGCAGTGATAGGCGATCGGGAGGGACAGCAGGAACGCGGCCAGGCCGACCAGCCGGTGCCCGGTCCGGACCGACCGGGGTGCGGTGGGCAGGCCGGGCAGCCGGCCGTACATCCGGAGCGCCAGCAGGAGCTGGACCAGCGCGAGGCCCAGCAGGGCGGTGCCGAGCTGGGCCTTGAGCTGGTTGGCGTCGTCGAACCGGCGGCCGAAGAGGCTGCTCGCGTAGTCGGGTGTGTGCGCCCGGCCGTACCAGAAGAGGCCGGCCGTCACGACCACCGGCAGCGCTGCCCACAGGAGGCCGGAGGCCCGCCGAGGCCGGGACGACCGTTCGACGCCGGTCATCCGCTCAGCCGCCCTCGACCTTGTTGCCCGAGGTGTTGACCACGTACCACGTGGCACCGAAGGCGCTGGACTCCTCGCCGTTGGTGTCGCCCTGCGCCGTGTCGCCCTCGAAGTAGTAGAGCGGGTGGCCGTTGTAGACGATCTGGGTCGTGCCGTCCTTGCGGGTGCTCGTGGAGAGCTTGGCCTGGTCGACGCCGTTGGCGGCGGTGGGGGTGCCGGTGGTCAGGGCGGGGGGCCAGGCGGTGGCGCAGGCGTCGTAGCAGGTCGAGGTGGGCGAGGTGTCCGCCTCGAACAGGTAGAGCGTCTTGCCTCGGGCGTCGACCAGGATGTTCTGGTACTTGCCGACGGTGGTCGCCGAGACCGTGGCGGCAGCACCGCCGGCTCCGGCGGAGGGGCTCGGGCTCGCGCTCCCCGTCGGGGTCGCTTCGGCGGGCTGACTGCCGGAGGGGCTCGCCGCGGAGGTCGCCGCGGAGGTCGGGCTTTCCGCGGGCGTCGACTTCTTGCTGCTGGAGCAGCCGCTGCACACCACGGTGATCAGGGCGACGACGGCGGCCGTGGCGGTCACCGTACGGGAAATTCTCATGGGCTTCTCTCCGGCCGGGGTGGGAACTGGTGCCACCACTTCAGCGCGAACAGGCCCGGTCGCTTCACCAGGCACGCCAGCAGGCGGACAGGGCGAGGGAACCGTTGACCCTGATGGCCGACAGCAGCGGCTCGCGGCCCGGTCCGCCCGCCCGTCAGGGACGGACGATCGGCAGCAGCAGCTCGTCCACGATCTCCGCCGGATCGAGCCGCACCGCGTCCCCGCCGCACATCTTGATCCGGTACAGCATCAGCGCCGGCACCAGGTCGGTGACCAGCGGGGTGACCGCCCCGGGGCGGACCTCGCCGCGGGTGGTGCCGCGGTCCAGCACCTCGGCGATCAGCGCGGTCGTCGGCTGGACGACCCGCTCCAGCACGATCTCCAGGAAGGCGTGCGCCCGCTGGTGGTCGAGTTCGCTCATGACGGCCCGCACGGCGGAGCCGATCTCGCTGACCATCGCGGCGCGCAGCCTGGTGACCACCTCCAGCAGGTCCCCCCGCAGGCTGCCGGTGTCGGGGGCCGGGCCGGACGGCGGCAGGCTGGCCCGCAGCGCGTCCTTGACCAGCTCCTCCTTGGAGGACCAGCGGCGGTAGAGCGCGGCCTTGCCGGTCTGCGCGGCGGCGGCCACCCCCTCCATGGTCAGCCGGGCGTAGCCGTCGGTGGTGAGCTGCTGGAGGACCGCCTCGTAGATGGCGCTCTCCAGCGCCTCGCCGCGCCGCCGCAGCGGGGCGGCCGTCACCGGCCCGTGCCCGGTGTCCGTCTCAGCGGTCATGGTTGCGCACCTTCTTAAGTCGCCTTTCCTCGGTCCCGTCGCTCCGCGCGTTCGGCCGCGGTTCCCGGGGAGGTCCCGGGCCGGCCGCGCGAACGGTGAAGCAGTTCCCCTGTCGCGGAGATCACCTGGACTCCACTGTCGATGTTAGTGAACGAACCCGTTCCCGGCGTCGCCCCCGGCGCACGATCCGCTCTGGTGTTCGAGTTACGATGGGTTCCCCCCTCGATACGCTTCGAGAAGAGGCTCCCCGAGCCCGGACCCGCGCCGCCCCCGGCGCACCCCTTCCGCACGACAGGACCGGGACAGGACCGTGGCCCCATGCGGCTGGGGCGGGACCGGCGGTGGCATGGAGGAGCAGGTCGAAGTGGACCCGCCTGCGGAACCCCGTGGAGGACCCTATGACCGAGAGAACGGCCGGCATGGCGCTGGCAGCCGCGGGCGCCGCCGCGGTCTTCGCCGTGGTGAGCATCGTCGCCGCCGCCAGGGCGTGCAGGTGCCGGATCTCCGGCGCCGAGAGCGCCCCGGAAGCGAAACGGCCCCACGGCCCCAGCTCCGGCACGACCGCCACCAGCCACGGTCGCTGCACACCCCCGAACGTCTGTTGACCCCTCTCTTCCCCGTTTCCCCTATCCCTGGAATTCCCGTCCCGCCCCCGGCCGTCACCCGTCGCGCCGGGGGCCCTTTCACGTGCCGGGCACCCTCCCCCGGGTGCACGCGGTGCCCCCACCGCACCGGACGGCTGCGGACGACGGGCCACTCGCCGTCACCGGCCCGCGGGCCGGCGCGGGAGCACCGCGTGCACCCGGGTACCGCGCCGCAGGGCGTCCACGGTGCAGCTGCCGCCGATCTCCGCGGCCCGCTCGGACATCGACTGCAGTCCCACTCCCGGGTGCACGGGAAGCCCGTGGCCCGGGCCCTGCCCGTCGTCCTCGACGTCGAGCACCAGCCGCCCGGTCTCCGCCCGGACGGACACCGTGGCGCGGGCCGCCTGCGCGTGGCGCAGCACGTTGTTGAGCGCCTCGGCGGTGATCCGGTAGACCGCGACCTCGACGGCGGCGGGCAGCGCCGGCAGCGGGTCGGGCTCGAGCCGGGTGGTGACGGCGAGGTCCGGGCCGCTGAAGGTCTCGGCGAGGCGGCTCAGCGCCAGGGACAGGCCGTAGTCGCCCAGGGCGGTGGGCCCGAGCCGGTCGGTGATCCGCCGGACCTCCCGGACCGCCGAGGCGAGGTCGTCCGCGACCCGGTCCAGCACGCTGGAGAAGAGCGCCGGGTCGTCCACCGCGGCGGCGGCCTGCAGCCGCAGCCGCAGGCCGGCCAGCATCGGGCCGAGGCCGTCGTGGATGTCCCGGCGCAGCTGGCGGCGCTCCTCCTCGCGGGCCGCGACGATCCGCTCGCGGCTGGCCCGCAGGTCCTCCATCAGCTGGAGCGAGGCGACGGCGGGCGCGGCCTGGTCCGCGAGCGAGCGCAGGATGTCGCGGTCGCTGTCGTCGAGCACGCGCTGGCCCTGCCGCGGGGCGACGGTGAGTCGTCCGATCTGGTCCCCCCGGTGCACCAGCGGGAAGCCCTCGCCACTGCCGGAGAGCTCCCCAACGGCGGCCAGCGGGCGTTCGCCACTACGCGTGGATACGGTCAACTCCACGCCGGGCAGCCGAAGTTCGTCGCTGACGGTACGGCACAGCACGGCCGGCACCTCCTGCGGGTCGACGGTCTGGCTGACCCTCCCGGCGAGACTGCGCAGCACCTGGTAGGGCTGCGCGCGCGAGCCGTAGTACCAGCGGTCGACGAGGCCGGAGGCCCCGCGCACGCCCCGGGGCAGGCCGATCGCGAGCAGGAAGACCGCGGCGACCACCACCAGGGCCCCGAGGCCGCGGCCGGGCATCAGCATGGTGGAGAGCAGACAGGCCACCACCACGAACACCATCGCCAGCCCGGCGGCCACCAGCAGGCCGACCAGGACCCGCCGAGCCGCCCGGTCGAGCCGCCAGGAGCCGTCCCGGACCACGACGGCGGCCAGGGTGATCGTCCACAGCGCCGACGTGACGGCGAACGCGATGTACGCGGGCGTGCTCTGGTCGAAGAAGTAGCCGAGTTCGGCTCCGCCCCACAGCAGGTAGACGCCGAGGGCGATCAGGACGTTCTGCCGGCGCCGCCGCGACACCCCGCGGATGCGGGCGAGCGGGACGAGCACCACCAGGACGGTCAGCACGACGTACACCACGAGCTGGGCGTCGAGCAGCCGGTCGTTGAGCGCCCCCAGCCAGTTCGCGAAGGCGCTGCCGGCGAACGGGTTGGGCCGGCCGAACACGGTGGCGTCGGAGAAGGAGTAGCCCGCCGGGGCCAGCCTCCACAGTCCCACGGCGGCGATCGCGAACCACCACCACCTGCTCGGCAGCGTCCCGTTCGGCAACCACAGCGGCAGCGCGTGCCACAGGGTGGCACTGACCGCGTAGCCCACCGACACCAGGACCACCACGGCCCCGACCACCTTGGGGGTGCCCCCCTCCACCCACAGCGGCGCCTCGGCTGCGAGCGGGACGATCAGCGTCGCCCCGTACGCGAGCAGCACCCAGCCGAGCTGGTTCCCGGGCCGGTGGGCGTGCAGCAGCACCCCGCCGGCGACGGACGCCAGGCCGTAGCCGAGAACCGGTAGGAGACGGGCGGGCGTGGAGATCCCGGGCGTTCCGAGGTGGCTCACCACGTACCCGGCCCACAGACCGCCGGCCACGAGGCAGACGAGCGCGCACAGCCCGGCCGCGGCCAGCTGCCGCTCCGCCGGACCGGACCGTGGCCGCCACCAGGCTCTGTGTGTGCTGTCCGCAGCCATGTCCGCCCTCTCTTCGCCGGGCACCTCCGGATCTCTGCAGTCTGCGCCACCTGTTGTCCCGGGCGCATGAGGCAGCAGCCCCGCCGGCCCCGTGTCGGCCCCGCAGGCGCGGCGGCGGGCCCGCAGGCACGGCGGCGGGCCCCCGGGCCGGTCAGACGGGCGGGTTGGGGCGGGTCAGGCCACGGTCGTAGGCGAAGATCACGGCCTGGACGCGGTCCCGGGCCCCGATCTTCGACAGCACCCGGCTGACGTGCGTCTTGACGGTCGACTCCGCCAGCACCAGGCGCTGGGCGATCTCGTTGTTGGACCAGCCGTGGGCGATGGCAACCAGGATCTCGCGCTCGCGATCGGTCAGGGCGTCCAGCCGCGGATCCGCGACGGGCTCGGCGCCGGGCGGGCGGACCGGCAGGCGGTGGGCGTAGGCGTCGAGCAGCCGCCGGGTGATCGCGGGGGCGACCACGGCGTCGCCCCCGGAGACGGCGCGGATACCGGCCAGCAGTTCCTCCGGACGGGCGTCCTTGAGCAGGAAACCGCTGGCACCGGCGCGCAGCGCGGCGTGCGCGTACTCGTCGAGGTCGAAGGTGGTCAGCACCAGGATGCGGGAGCGCCCGCCGGTCGCGACGATGCGGCGGGTGGCCTCGATCCCGTCCATGCCGGGCATCCGGATGTCCATCAGGACGACGTCGGGGCGCAGGTCGGCGGCCAGCCGGACGGCCTCGCCGCCGTGCGCCGCCTCGCCGACCACCTCGGTGTCGGGCTGGCTCTCCAGCAGCATCCGGAAGCCGTAACGCTGCAAGGGCTGGTCGTCCACGATGAGGACGGTGGTCACGTCGGGCCGCCTGTCGGGTCGGGGGTGAGGTCCGGGTCCGCTCCGGGGCCAGGGTCCGCGGTGGGGCCAGGGTCCGCGGTGGGGTCCGCGCCGGTCGGGTCCGCGCCGGAGGTGGGGTCCGGCCCGGGGGTGAGGTCCAGAACGGCCTCCACGGTCCATCCTGCACCGGGGACGGGACCTGCCGTGACGGTGCCGCCGTACAGGGCCGCGCGTTCGCGCATCCCGGCCAGGCCGTGGCCGTACCCGTCCGTACGACCGTGCCAGCGGGGGCCGCCGGGCCGGCCGGTGTCCTCGACGCGGATCCGCAGCCGCTCGGCGTCGACGGTCAGCGTCACATGGGCGCGGGTCTCGGGCCCCGCGTGCTTGAGGGCGTTGGTGAGCGCCTCCTGGACGATGCGGTAGGCCATCAGCTGGACGCCGCGGTCCGGTCGGTCCAGGGCGCCGGCGGCCGTGTACACCACCTGTGGCCCGGCGGCGCGGATGCGGGCGCACAGCCCGTCGAGGTCGGCGATGCCGGGCTGGGGCGTGTACTCGGCGGCCTGGTCCCCCTGGTCGCGCAGCACGCCGAGCATCCGCCGCAGTTCGCCGAGCGCCTGCCGACTGGTGTCCCCGATCAGCAGCAGGGCCTCCCTGCCGCGTTCGGGGTTGGCCTGCGCCGCGTACGCGCCGCCGTCGGCCAGGGTGACGATGACGGACAGGTTGTGGCCGACGATGTCGTGCATCTCCCGGGCCACCCGGGCACGCTCGGTCGCGGTGGCCAGCCGGCTGCGCTGGTCGCGCTCGATCTCCAGTCGGGCGGCCCGCTCCCGCAGCCCGGCGAGCTGGGCGCGCCGGACGCGCACCGCGATGCCCAGGGCCACGGCCGCCGTCGCGGCGCTGAACAGGAAGAACAGGGCGTCGCCGACCGGCAGCCCACCACCGGAGACGGCCACCGCGACCAGGGCCACGGCCACCGCCATGGCCGCACAGGACCACGCCAGGTGCCGCAGCCGGCCGTGCAGCGCCAGGCTGTAGAGGGCGACCAGCAGGGCGGCGTCGGCGCGCAGACCGACGTCCAGCGACCACTGCAGGACGAAGACGGCCATGATCGCGGCGAAGGCCGCCGTGGGCCGTCGGCGGCGCCACAGCAGCGGCAGCACCAGGCCGGCCTGCAGGGCCAGGGTCTGCGGCAGCGGCAGCCGGGCGAGCACGATCCGGTGCTCGCGCCCGCCGGCCTCGACGTGACCGGGAAAGAGGTCGGGCAGGCAGAACAGCAGGAAGGCGACGGCCACCACCGCGGCGTCCAGCACCCAGGGGCGGTCGCGGTCCCCCTGTCGAAGCCGCTGGCCGATCCGGGCCAGGCGGGCGTACAGCGGGTGGCCGGACAGGAGGTCGGTGGCCGGCGCGTCGGCGGCCCGGGGGTCACCGGCCCGGGAGTCACCCGCTCGGGGGTCGGAGGCCCGGGGATCGTCGGCCCGGGCACCTCCGGCCGCGAACGGGCTCGTGGTGGCGGTGTGCTCGCTCACCGGTGGCACCTCCCTGGTCGGCCGGGCTGTCGAGGTCGTGGGTGCGGCGCCGGTTGGTCCCGGCGCCGCGATGGATCGTCTCCGCTCCGAGTCTCTCAGGCGTCGGTGCGCACCAGCCGCACGGCCGCCGCACCGAGGGCGAGGACCATCCAGCCGAGGAAGACGGCCAGCCCCACCGTCGGCGAGAGCGTGGTCGAGTCGTGGTGCAGGGCGAACATCGCCTCGCCCGCGTGGCTGGGCAGGTAGGGGCTGAGGTGGCTCTGCCAGGAGCTGGGCAGCAGCGCGGTCAGCCCGGGGACCAGCATCAGCGTGGCCACCAGCACCGCGATGCCGCCGGCCACCGAGCGCAGCAGCGCGCCGAGCGCGACGCCGATCACACCGACCAGCGCGAGGTAGAGCCCGGCGCCCAGCAGGCCGCGGACCACCCCGGCGTCGGAGAGGGTCATCGCCACCCGGGTGCCGGAGAGGACGCCGCTGTCGGCGACGAAGACCGCGAACACCCCGACGGTGCCGAGCACCAGCGCGATCAGCCCGTACACGGCGGCCTTGGACCAGAGCACCGGCAGTCGGCGCGGCACGGCGGCCAGCGTCGAGCGGATCATGCCGGTCGAGTACTCGCCGGCGGCGACCAGCACGCCGAGGACGCCGAGGGCCAGTTGGGCGAAGTTGGTGCCGAACAGGGAGAGGCTCAGTGTGCTCGCGCTCGCGAAGTCCCGGTCCATCGGACGGCCGGAGGTCATCCGTGACTTGAACTGGTAGGCGGCGATCAGGCCGAAGCCGACCAGGAAGAGCAGGGCCAGCCCGAGGGTGATCCAGGTGGAGCGCAGCGACCACAGCTTCGCCCACTCGGAACGCAGCACCCGCACAGCCGTCACCCGGTACGCGGGGCGCGTGGGCCGCAGGTCGCCGGAGGCGGGCATCGGGCTCGGTGCGATGGTGGTCATGCCGCACTCCTCGGGGTCTCGCCGGCGGGGGCGCCGGCGGCGGTGGTGGTCGTGCCGTGGTACTCGACGGCGTCGCGGGTCAGGTCCATGAACGCCTCCTCCAGGGAGACCGTCCGCGGGGTGAGTTCGAACAGGGCGATGCCCCGCTCGGCGGCGGCCAGGCCGATCTCGCGGGCCGTGCGTCCGCTGACCAGCAGTTCCTCCGAGCCCGCCCGGCCGGTGACCTCCACACCGGGGCCGGCCAGCGCGGTGCGCAGCCGGGCCGGGTCGGCGCTGACCACCTTGACCACGTCGCCGCCGGCCTGGCGGACCAGGTCCTGCACGGTGGTGTCGGCCAGCAGCCGGCCCCGGCCGACGATGATCAGGTGGTCGGCGACCAGGGCCATCTCGCTCATCAGGTGCGAGGAGACGAAGACGGTGCGGCCCTCGGCGGCGAGCGAGGTGAGCAGGTTGCGGATCCACAGCACGCCCTCGGGGTCGAGGCCGTTGACCGGCTCGTCCAGCATCACCGTGGCCGGGTCGCCCAGCAGGGCCGAGGCGATCCCGAGCCGCTGGCCCATGCCGAGCGAGAACGCCCCGGCGCGCTTGCGGGCCACCGACGACAGCCCGGTCAGCTCGATGACCTCCTCGACCCGTCGGCGCGGGATGCCGTGGGTGTGGGCCTGGGCCATCAGGTGGTGGAAGGCCGAGCGGCCCGGGTGGATCGACTTGGCCTCCAGCAGCGCGCCGACCTCCTGGAGCGGCGCCGCGTGCTCGGCGTAGCGGCGGCCGTTGACCCTCACCGAACCGCTGGTGGGGGCGTCCAGTCCGACGATCATCCGCATTGTGGTGGACTTGCCCGCGCCGTTCGGCCCGAGGAAGCCCGTCACCGTCCCCGGCCGGACCGTGAAGTCCAGCTGGTCCACGGCCGTCTTCTCCCCGTACCGCTTCGTCAGCCGGTGCGCCTCGATCATCGCTCACCTCTGTGCTCCGGGGCCGGTCCGTCCGGCCGCCCTCGTGCACCACGCTACGTGCGGAGTCGGCTCCGATCCGTGGTACCGGAGTCCGATCATCGGCGCGCCCGTAGTACCGCGGTACCACCCCGACACCCCACCGCAGCAGCCGGTCGGCGATGCTCCGCCAGCACGGCCCGGACGTCCGCCAGGAGCGTCCGGTGGTCCTCGCCGTACGTCACCACCGCCGCGTACACCGCGTCGACCGCGGCCCGCAGCGGGTCCGGCCCGGCCGCGCCGAGCAGGGCGGGCAGCGCCAGGTGCGGCTGCGACAGCGGCCGGTCGGGGTCGAGCGGGCCGAGGCGGGCGGTGCGGGTGACGACCGGTGCCGTCCCCGCGACCGACAGCGCCGCGACCAACGTCCCCGCCACCAACGTCCCCGCGACCGATGTCTCCGGGTGCTCCGGCCGCTCCGGGGCCGTCACGGAGAAGGACGCCTGCCGCCGCACGGGCACGGACATCGGCCGCGGGGCGTTCGGGTCCGCGTGCGGCGGGCGGAAGGGCTCGCGCTCCGGCGCGACGGCCCGGTGGACCGTCCGGGCGGGGACGCGCGGGTCGTCGGCCAGGGTCTGCCAGGGACCGGCCGGGTCGTCGAAGGGCGGCGGCAGCGGGCGTCCCTCGTCCAGGGCGGTCAGCGCGGCGGCGATCCAGTCGATCCCGACGAGCCCGGCCGCCGTGCAGGCGCGCCGGGCCGCGAACCGCGCCACCGAGCGCTGGACCCGCGGGCCGGCGTCGTCCAGGGCGTGCAGCAGGGGTGCGTCGAACTCCAGCAGGCCCCGCGCCTGGCCGGCCAGCTCGCGCAGGGCCTCGCTCGGCCGCCGTCCGCCCCACTCCCACGACTCGGCGGCGGCCCGGTTCTCCTGTTCCGCGCGTTCCCGCGCACGGCGGGACCGGAGCTCCTCCGCGGCGCGTTCCTCGGGCGTGGGGGGCGGCGGCAGCCGCCGGGCGTAGTCGTGCCAGTACGCCGCTGTCCGCGAGGTCTGCCGCAGGACGCGGTCCGGCTCGGGCGGGGCGGGCCAGAACTGGAGCGCGTAGCGGTCCGCCCGCGGCTCACCGGACGCCCGGGTGTCCCGCCGGTGCCCCTCGTCGATGCCCCGGGCGCAGTAGCGCACCCGGTGATCGGTCTCCGCCAGGTCCAGCTCCCGGACGGTGCCGCCACCCCATTCCACCAGCAGGCACCGGTCCGTGGCCGGACGGAAGGAGGTCTCGACCACGTCCTCCCACTCGTGGTCCAGCGGCGGGGCCTGCTCGTGCACCTCGACGGTGAAGCCGACGGCACCGGTGTGCAGCCCGGTGGTCAGCCAGAGCGACCCGGGGACGGCCGCGCCGCAGAGCCCCGCACGCTGGCCCGCGAACGCCTTCGCCAGGTCGGGGCCGGGACCATCGGGGTCGCTCTCCACGTAGATCTGTCCGTAGTGGACCCGGACCTCGCCGTCGACCGGCCTGCGCACCTTCACCACACCCTCCCCACCCTCCCCGGAAGCAGTACGGCCCGAGCGTAGGCGCGGCCACCGACAACGGGCCGCCGCTCGCTCCGGGAGGCGGCGGGGGCGGCGTCCGCCGATACTGGGGCCGCCCGGATTCTTCTGGAGGAACCATGGACTACGGTCTCGGCGTACGGCTCGACCGGCCGTTCGCGCAGGCGGTGGAGACGGTCACCGCCGCGCTCAAGGAGCAGGGCTTCGGCGTCCTGACCACCATCGACGTCCGGGCGACGCTGCGCGAGAAGATCGGCGCGGAGATCGAGGACTACCTGATCCTCGGCGCCTGCAACCCCGCCCTCGCCCACCGCGCGCTCCAGGCCGACCGCCGGATCGGGCTGCTGCTGCCCTGCAACGTGGTGGTCCGGGCGGACGGCGGGGCCACGGTGGTGGAGGCCGTCGACCCGCAGACCATGGTCACCCTGGCCGGCCCGGGCGGCGGGCTGGGCGAGGTCGCCGAGGAGGCGGCGCGGCGGCTGACCGCCGCCCTGGACGCGCTGCGCGGATGAGGAGCAGACCATGACCGCACCCGTCGTCGCCGGATTCGACGGCTCCTCCGAGAGCCGCGCCGCCACCGAGTGGGCCGCCCGCGAGGCGCAGCGCCGCGGCTGCCCGCTCGATCTCCTGCAGGCCTGGCCGTGGCCGCACCACGACGTGGTCGGCAGCGAGGAGACCTACCGGCACGCACTGGACCAACTCGCCCTCCGAGCCGATGAGTTGCGCCCGCTGGCCGGTGTCGGACCGGTCACCTCGGCGATCGTCCCGACCGATCCGGCCGAGGCACTGGAGGCGGCCGGGAACTCGGCCGGCCTGCTCGTCCTGGGCTCGCGCGGGCTGGGCGCGGTGCGCGGCTTCCTGGTCGGCTCGGTGAGCCATGAGGTGCTGCGCCGGGCGAGCTGTCCGGTGGTGCTGGTCCGGGCGGAGGCGGTCGAGTCGGACGGCCCGGTGCTGGTGGGCGTCGACCTGACCCACCCGATGGACGACGTGCTGGCCTTCGCCTTCGACGCGGCCGCCCGGCGCCGGGCCCCGCTACGGGTGGTGCACGTCTGGTCGCCGCAGATCTCCAGCCAGTACACGGCGCTCCAGGCCGTCGGCGGGCTGGGCGAGCTCGCGTCCGTCGACCGGGCCCGGTTCGCCGAGCAACTGGCCCCCTGGCGGGAGCGCCACCCCGAGGTGTCGTTGACCGCCGACCTGATCCAGGGCAGCCGCTCCGTCGATCTGGTGGACGCGGCGGACGGGGCCCGGCTGCTCGTGGTCGGCCGCCGCACCCGCCGCACCCTGTTCGGCGCCCACCTCGGCCCGGTGGCGCACGCCGCGATCCACCACGCGGTCTGCCCGGTCGCCCTCGTCCGGCACGCCTGAGCGGCGAGGGGGCGGCGACGACACGGCGGCCGGGAACGTCCGACCGGGACGACGCCGGAGCGGCGGCCGGCCCTACGCGGGGCCGTCGGCCGGCACGTGCGCGGCGTAGAGCCGCTGGAGCAGCCCGTTGAGGTGCCGGCGTTCGGCCGTGGTCAGGGCGCCGAGGAACCGCTCCTGCTCGGCGGCGGCCGCGGCGGCGATCGTCCCGACCAGGGCGCTCCCCCGGTCCGTCAGGGTGACGACGCGGCGGCGCCGGTCGGTGTCGTGCGGACGGCGTTCGGCGAGCTGCCGGTCCGCCAGCTGGTCGAGGACCGGAACGAGGTTGCGGGCGTCCACGGCGACGAGTTCGGCCAGCCGCCGCTGGACCACCGGACCGTGCCGGTCGAGGGCGACCAGCACGGCGTACTGGCCCTGGGTCAGCCGGTGCTCACCGAGGAAGGCCGCCCAGGAGCGGGCCGTGAGGGATCCCAGCCGCGCCAGCAGGAAGCCGGTGCCGCGTTCGAAGGCCGGTCGCTCCGGTGCGTCCAGTGCACCGGGTGAGCCGGGTGAGCCCGGTGCGTCCGGCCGGTCGTTGTCGCCGCTCATGGGGCCAGCCTAGTCAATGGACATGCCCCATGTCGTTTGATAGACATGAATCATGTCTATTGAGCTGCGCCACTCGACCGTGGCCATCGGTGACCGCTCGCTCCACGTGGTGGAGTCCGGCCCCGCCGACGCCCCTCCCTTCCTGTTCCTGCACGGCTGGCCGGAGTCCTGGCGGACGTGGCTGGGGGTGATGGAGGCGGCCGGCGGCGAGGCCCGGACCATCGCCGTGGACCTGCCCGGGATCGGTGGCTCCACCGGGGCCGTCGAGGGCGGGTCGAAGCGCCGGCTGGCCGGGACGGTCCACGACCTGGTCCGGGAACTCGGTCTCACCGGCACCACCCTGGTGGGCCACGACGCCGGCGGGATGGCGGCCTACGCCTACCTGCGGCGGTTCACCGGCGTCGAGCGCGTCGTCGTGATGAACACCGTGATCCCCGGCGTCGACCCGTGGAACGAGGTGCTGCGCAACCCGTACATCTGGCACTTCGGCCTGCACGCGGTCCCCGACCTGCCGGAGGCCCTCGTCCAGGGCCGGCAGGCGGCCTACTTCGACCACTTCTACGACGTGCTGTCGGCCGACCCCGCCCGGATCACCCCCGAGTCCCGCGCGGCGCACACCGCCGCCTACGCGAGCCCCGCCGCACTCACCGCGGGATTCGATCTCTACCGCGCCTTCCCCCAGGACGCCCGGGACAACGCCGAGGCCGCCGCCGTCCCGGTCGACACACCGCTGCTGTACGTCCGCGGCGACCGCGAGGGCGGCGACGTCGAGGCCTACGCCCGGGGCTTCCGTGCCGCGGGCGTCCGCGAACTCACCACCGCGGTGGTCGCCGACGCCGGGCACTTCGCCCAGGAGGAGCAGCCCGCCGCCGTCTGGGCCGTCCTGCGCGACTTCACCGCCGTACGGCCGACGCCCTGAGACACGCCGCCGGCGCGCGCGGGACGGCCCGGCCGGGCGCGGTCGGCAGGGGACAAGGCCCCTGGTCGGCCCGGCCGGGCCGGCCGCTCAGCGGGTGCCGCGCCGGCGGGTGATGCGGGTGAGCACCGAGCCGGACAGCAGCGCGGCGGCACCGACGGCGCCGACCGCGGCGCCGGCCCGCCCGTGGGAGCCGGTCGCCGCGAGCTCGGCCGGGGCCGCGGCGGCGCCACCGGCAACGCCCGCGGCCTCGCGGATCTGGCGGACGATGTCGTCGGGGTGGGACATCATCGACACGTGCGAGGAGTCGATCTCGACGGTGCGCGACTTGGCGCGCCTGGACTCGAAGCGCTCCAGGTCGGGGGCGATGGCCCGGTCCTGCCGGGAGACGACGAACCACGACGGGATGTCGCGCCAGGCGGCGGCGGTGGCCTTCTCGGCGAACCCGACCTGGGAGACGGGGCGCTGCTCGGCGGCCATCAGCCGGGTGCGGGACTCCGGCAGGTCGGCGGCGAAGACGGCGCGGAACTTCTCGTTCTGGATGTAGAGGTCGGCTCCGCCGCCGCCGGTGCCCGTGAAGGGGACGGGGTTGAGCGCGGTGGCGAGGTCACTGCCCGCGAACTTCGTCGACAGTTCGGCCGGGGACTCGCCCACGTCGGGCGCGAACGCCGACACGTAGACCAGAGCCCTGACGTTCGGGTTCCCGGCGGCGGCCTGGGTGATGACGGCTCCGCCGTAGGAGTGGCCGGCCAGCACGATCGGGCCGCTGATGCTCTTGAGCAGACTGGCCACGTAGGCGGCGTCCTCGGCCAGACCGCGCAGCTCGTTGGGCGGGGCGAGGACGGTGAACCCGTCGTCCATGAGGCGCGTGGCGACGTCGTTCCATCCGGAGGCGTCCGCGAACGCGCCGTGCACCAGGACCACCGTCGGCCTCCCGCCGCCGCCCGGCCCGCCGTCCTGGGCGGCCGACGCGGGCGGCGCGGTGGCGGCGACCGCACAGGTCGCGAGCGCCACCACGGCGGCGGAGGAGATCGAACGGCGGGACAGCGATATGCCCATGGTTCCTGCCTTTCAGCGAGGTGAGAGGGGGTTGGAACCACCCTGCCCACACCCCTGCCCGGGCAGCACACCACGCTGCGCACACGGGTGAATCCGCACCGCTGTTCGAGTTTCCGTGCGGCGGCATCCGGTTTCGACGGCGTTCCGCACCACGTCGATCGACGCGGGCGGACCACCGTTCGGCCCAGCGCGTTCAGAGCTCCCCGGATCTGAACCGGGCGGCCTCGTCCTCCAGGTCCGCCAGGTCGGGCGTGCGGTGGCGGACGGCGCTCACCCACTGGTGGACGAGTGCCCAGAGTTCGGCGAGGCGGCCGGGAACCGGGGCGCCGAGGAGGGTGAGGAGGCCGGTCGCCGCCGGGTCGCCCTCGTCGCAGGCGGGGCAGAGAGCGGTCTCCTTGAAGCCGGTCACCTGCTTCCCGGCCTGATTCGGCCAGGAGTGCGGGTAACGGGCGGTCAGGAGGGCCGGGATTCCGCAGCGTCGGCAGGGCGGGAGGACAGCGGTGCGGACCATGACGAGGGGAGAGGTTTCGTTCGGAGGCGTCATGCCGGACCCACCCCGGCCTCGCCACCGGCCCCGGCACCGGCACCGGACGCGGTCCCGGTGCCGGACGCGAAGGCGGCGGCGCGCACGCTCGCACGCGGGGCGCGGATCGCGGTCCTCGGGGAGTCGCGGCCGCCGCCCCCGGATGGGAAGGACCCGCCGATCCGGTCGGGCGGCAGCACCTTGACGGTGCGCCCGCCCCGCGGGCGGGCACGGCCCGGGCTGCGGGAGGAGTCCTTGACGGCGTTCGTGGCCTTGGTCCTGCCGAGGGTGTTCACCCGTACGGTCTACCCGTCGCCGCGCGTGTCGATGACACGGCGGACGGTGCGGTGTGCCGCCGGTCCTCGACGAGCCGGCCGCGCGCGGGAGTTCCGGCGGAGCGTACCGGGTCGGTTCGCGCCCGGGCCGGCGACGGCGTGTCTCAGGGCGGCGCGGTGGTCACACTACTGCGGAGAAGATCGCGACGGGCAGCACGAGCTGCCCGTGCGACCACCACGCACACCGGAGGCAGTGACCGTGAAGCGTGTCGGCATCATCGGAGTGGGCGAGATCGGCCGGGCCATCGTGACGGGCCTGCGCCACGGGGACGACCCGGGGCCGGAGGTCCTGCTCCCGCCGCGGGGCGCGCGGACCGCGGCCGAGCACGAGACCCCGGGCGGGAGCAACGAGCGCATCCGGACCAGCTGGTTCGACCAGGCCGGCTCCGGGGCCCTGCGCACCGCCCTCGACGGCCTGGTCGGCGACCTCCGCAGCGCCACCGGTAGGCCGGGAACCCCGGAATCCCGCGGTCCGCCGGCTCCCGCGGGAGCCGGCGGATCGGGGCTCGGCCGGGTCGCGGCGTATCACGTCCGGCTGACGACAGTTAGCATGACGGGTATGGCGCCGGTCATTGGCGTCGGTTCGCACAGATTCCACAGTGGTGTCGAGGAGTTGACGATGAGTCGCGCATTCCCTCTGTTCCGGACGACCGATCCCGTCCCCGAGGAGGAGCGACGCACCATCCTCGCCGCACCGGGGTTCGGCAAATTCTTCACCGACCACATGGCCACGGCCACCTGGACGCCCGCCGAGGGCTGGCACGACCGCAAGGTCACCGCGCTGGTGCCGTACTCGCTGCACCCGAGCGCCGCCGTGCTGCACTACGCCCAGGAGATCTTCGAGGGGCTCAAGGCCTACCGCCACGCCGACGGCAGCGTCTGGCTGTTCCGCCCGGAGTTCAACGCCCGCCGCTTCGCCCGCTCCGCCGAGCGGCTCGCCCTGCCGGTGCTGCCTGAGGAGGACTTCCTCGACAGCGTCGGGGAACTGGTCCGCGCGGACGAGGCGTGGGTGCCGGACTCCGCCGACGAGAAGAGCCTCTACCTGCGGCCGTTCATGTTCGCCTCGGAGGCCTTCCTCGGCGTCCGGCCCGCCGAGCAGATCGCCTACTCGGTCATCGCCAGCCCGGCCGGCCCGTACTTCCCCGGCGGCGTCACCGGCATCACGCTCTGGGTCAGCAGCAACTACACCCGCGCCGGGCGGGGCGGCACCGGCGCCGCCAAGTGCGGCGGCAACTACGCCTCCAGCCTGGCCGCGCAGTTGGAGTCCCGCAAGCACGGCTGCGACCAGGTGCTGTTCATGGACGACACCGGCGGCGAGGGCGACCTGGAGGAGTCCGGCACGATGAACCTGTGCCTGGTCACCTCGGCCGGCGAGCTGGTCACCCCCGCGCTGGGCAACATCCTCGACGGGGTCACCCGGGACTCGATCCTGGCGCTGGCGGGCGAGTTCGGGCTGACCCCGGTGGAGCGCTCGATCGCCCTCTCCGAGCTGCGGGCCGGTGCCGCCGACGGCACGATCACCGAGGTGTTCGCCGCCGGGACGGCCGCGGTGGTCACCCCGATCGTCGGATTCAAGGGCGAGGGCTACGAGTTCACCGTCGGCACCGGCTCGCCCGGCAAGCAGACCGTCGCGATCCGCGAGCACATGCTGGACATCCAGTACGGGCGCGCCGAGGACATCCACGGCTGGATGCGGCGGGTGGTCTGACCACCCAGGGCGGCCCGACCGGGCCGCCCGACCCGCCGGGGCCCGTTCGGCGCCGGGGCCCGTTCGGCTCCCGCGCCCGCCCAACTCCCGGGCCCGCTCAGCTCTTGAGCCGACTCAGCTCTTGAACCGGCCCGACTCCTCCTCGGGCACGACGACCTCGCGCTTGAGGATCTTTCCGGTCGGCCCCTTGGGCAGCGCGTCGACCGTCCAGACCAGCCGCGGGTACTTGTACGGCGCCACCCGCTCCCGGACGAAGCCGCGGATCTCCTCCGGGGTCGCCGAGGCGCCCGCGCGCAGGACCACGGCGGCGGCCACCTCCTGGCCGAGCGTGGGGTGGGGGACGCCGATCACCGTGGCCTCGGCGACCGCCGGGTGCTCGTACAGCACGTCCTCCACCTCCCGCGGGTAGACGTTGAAGCCGCCGCGGATCACGACGTCCTTGCGGCGGTCGACGATCCGGAAGTCGCCCCGCTCGTCGCGGGTGCCGAGGTCCCCGGTGTGCAGCCAGCCGTCCCGGACGGTCTGCGCGGTGGTCTCGGGGCGGCGCCAGTAGCCCTTCATCACGTTGTGGCCCCGGATCACCACCTCGCCGACCGTGCCGTCCGGCACCTCGGTGCCCGACTCGTCGACGATGCGCATCCGCACCCCCTCGATCGGGATGCCGATGGTGCCCGCGATCCGCTCGCGGTCGCTCCGGTTGGCGCAGGCCAGCGGCGAGGACTCGGACAGCCCGTAGCCCTCCAGCACCACGCAGTCGAAGTCGGTCTCGAAGCCGCGCAGCACCTCCGGCGGCATCGACGCGCCGCCGCCCAGGCACACCCGCAGCGAGGAGACGTCGTACCCGGCGCGCTGCGGGTGGGTCAGCATCAGGGTGTACATGGTGGGGACGCCGAGGAAGACGCTCACCCGGTCGCGCTGGATCACCGACAGCGCGGCCCGCGGGTCGAAGCGCGGCACCAGGGTCATGCAGGCCCCGACAGCCACCGCGCAGTTGAGGCCGATCACCTGGCCGAAGGAGTGGAACAGCGGCAGCCCGCCGAAGATCACGTCCCGCTCGACCATCCCCAGCACCTGGACGCCGGCCCGGACGTTGGCCACGATGTTGCGGTGGGTCAGTTCGGCGCCCTTGGGTGCCCCGGTGGTGCCGGAGGTGTAGAGGATGACCGCGGTGTCCTCTCCCCCGCGTCCCGCGGTCCGCGGCGGGCCGTCCGGCTGTTCCGCGAGCGTCGCGGCGAGCGCGGAGGGCTCGACCGGGACCAGCAGGGTGCCGGTGCGCCGCGCGCCCTCGACCGCCTGCTCGGTGCCCGCGTGCCAGGCGAGCAGCACGGCCGCCCCGGCGTCGGCGAGGCAGTGCTCGATCTCCCGGGCCTTGAGCAGCGGGTTCATCGGGACGACCACCGCGCCGGCGCGCAGGATGCCGTAGTACAGCACCGCGAACTGCGGCACGTTGGGCAGCAGCACGGCGACCCGGTCGCCGGGCGCGACACCGAGTCCGGCCAGCCAGTGCGCGGCCCGGGCGCTGCGCGCGTCCAGGTCGGCGAAGC
Organism: Kitasatospora sp. NPDC054795; assembly: GCF_053611565.1. NCBI lineage: Bacteria > Bacillati > Actinomycetota > Actinomycetes > Kitasatosporales > Streptomycetaceae > Kitasatospora > Kitasatospora sp. NPDC054795. The sequence continues at coordinate 24,070 of NZ_JBSHAP010000054.1, read as the reverse complement.
TCAGCACCTCCTCGTCGAGCCGCAGGACGGGGTGCTCCGGACAGCGCGCGGCGGTCGCGGTGAGCAGGTCGGGAATGCCGTGCGGGTCGCCGGGGAGGCCGGGCGGCCGGCCGGGGCCGCCGTGCGGCGCGTCGGCGTTTCTGTCGGACGGGTCGGGGACGGCGGACATGCGGGCGCTCCTCGGGGCGGCGGGACTCGGGCTCATCGTCATACGGCCGGTCGGACGCCGCCGCGCGACGCGGTGCTCTCGCCGGTGCGCTCACCGACGCTCTCGCCGGTGCGCTCACCGACGCTCTCGCCGGAGCCCGCGGCGGCGGCGAGCATCCACGGCACGATCCGCTCCACCAGCCCGCGGTTGTGCCGGATCCAGCGGAAGTGGTCCAGCGGGCGGCCGTCCGCCTGTTCGGCGGTGTAGCTCCAGCGCTCCACCCGGGCCGACGGCAGCTTGGCGCACAGGTGGTCGACGGCCCGCGGCGGCGCGAGCTCGTCGCCCTGCACGTCCACGGCCAGCACCGGCAGGTCGACCCGGGCCAGCGCCCGTTCGTAGTCGGTGACCGCGCCGCGCACCCGGTAGCGGCCGGTGCGCATCTGCCGCGCCCAGTCCCGCATCAGCCGGGCCGACTCGCGGCCGCCGAAGCCGAACCGCTCGCCCGGCCAGTACCCGACCACCGCCGAGGCGACGATCGAGAACTGGCTCAGTGCCAGCCGCCGCAGGCCCGCCCTCGGGCCGAAGGTCCGGTACCAGGCCGATCCGCTGGCCACCAGCACCGCGCCGGCGAGCCGGGGCCGGAGGACGCCGCAGTGCACCAGGCCCAGCTGTCCGCCCAGGCTGTGCCCGAGCAGGAGGCGCGGCGCGCCGGGGAACGCCCCGGCGACGGCGTCGAGCACCGCCCCGAAGTCGTGCTCGACCAGCTCGCGGAAGCCGAAGGCGACCCCGTGCCGCGGCACCGGCCGGCTCTCGCCGTGGCCCCGCAGGTCGCAGGTGGCCACGCTCAGACCGGCCGCGTGCAGGGCGCGGACCAGCGGGGTGTAGTGCCGGGCGGCCGTTCCCATCGCCGGCAGGACGATCACCACCGGGGCGGCCGGTTCGGTCCGGGCCAGTGCCCGGACGGTGAGCCGGGCCCCGTCGGGCGCGGCGATCTCGGCGATCACGGGGAACCGGGAGGTCTTCACGCCCGCGCCTCCCGGTCGGCGCCGGCGCCCGGCCGCCAGCCGATCACCCCGGCGCCCCAGGTGATGCCCGCGCCGAAGGCGGCGAGGCCGAGCAGCTTCGGGCCGTCCAGCAGGCCCTCCTCGCGGGCGTGGGTGAGGCCCAGCGGGATCGAGGCCGCCGAGGTGTTGGCGACCCGGTGGACGTTCAGGTAGAGCCGCTCCGGCGGCAGCCCCACCTCCTTGCCGACCGCGCGCACGATCCGGGCGTTGGCCTGGTGGGCGACGAACAGGTCGAGGTCCTCGCAGGTCAGGCCGCGCCGGGCGAGCACCTCCCGGGTGGCGGCGGACATCTTCTCCACCGCGTGGTCGAACACCTCCCGGCCGTCCATCCGCAGTTTGCGGTCGTCCCGGTCGGCGTAGAGCAGCGGGATCTGCTCGCCGTCGCTGCCGAGCGAGAAGCACGGTTCGGGTGCGCCGGGCACGTCGGCGATCACGGCGGCGCCTGCGCCGTCGGCCAGCAGCACCGCGGTGCCGCGGTCCTCGTGGTCGGTGATCCGGGTCAGCGCGTCGGCGCCGCAGACCAGCACCGCCCCGGCCCGGCCGGTCTCGATCAGCGCGGCGGCGTGGTCCAGGCCGTAGACGAACCCGGCGCAGGCCGCGTGCAGGTCGAAGGCGGTGGCCTGCGGCATCCCGAGCCGGGCGGCGACCTCCACCGATACCCCGGGGGTGACCCGGTCGGGGGTGATGGTGGCGACCACGACGTGCCGGATGCTCGCGGCGGTGCGCCCGGCGCTGCGCAGCGCCTGCTCGGCGGCGGCCACCACGAGGTCGGCGAGACGGCCGTCCGGCGCGAGGAAGCGGCGCTCCTCAATGCCGGTCCGTTTGACGATCCACTCCGGGGAGGCGCCGATCCGCTCGAAGTACGCGTTGGGGACGACGCGTTCGGGCAGTGCCGCGCCCACGCCCACGATGGCGGCCGTCATGCCGCGCCCCCTTCCGCGAAGGCCGGGCCGGTGCCCATCCGGACGGCGTGCATCCCGCCGTCCGCGTGCAGGATCTCCCCGCTGACGGTGGCCGCGAGGTCGGAGAGCAGGAACAGCACCGGTCCGACCACCACGGCCGGGTCGCCGCGGTCCCAGCCGAGCGGGGCCTCGGCCTGCCAGCGGTCGGCGATCCGGTCGAAGGTGCTGATCGCCTGCCCGGCGACGGTCTCCACCGGGCCGGCCGCCACCAGGTTGACCCGGATGCCGGACGGCCCGAGGTACATCGCCAGGTAGCGGCAGACCGCGCCGAGGGCCGCCTTGCTCACGCCCATCCAGTCGTAGCCGGCCCAGGCGCCGCTGGCGTCGAAGTCCAGCCCGACGACACTGCCGCGCCGTCCGTCGGCGGTGAGCAGCGGGGCGAGCGCGGTGGTCAGCGAGTGCAGGGAGACGGCGGCGGTGTGCAGCGCCTGTCCGGCGGCCTCGGGCGGGGTGGTGAGGAAGTTGCCGCTCAGCGCCGTCTGCCGCGCGGCGGCGACGGCGTGCAGCACGCCGTCGACCCCGCCCCAGCGCTGCTCCAGTTCCTTGACCAGCCGGGCGAAGTCCTCGGGCCGGGTGACGTCCAGTTCCAGCACCTCGGTGGGGCGGGGCAGGACGTCCGCCGCCTTCTCGGTGATCCGCCGGGCCCGGCCGAAGCCGGTGAGCAGGACCTCCGCGCCCGCCTCCTGGAGCGCCCTGGCGGTGTGCCAGGCGATGGAGTCCTGGTTGAGCACCCCGGTGATCAGATAGCGGCGTCCGTGGAAGCCGAGCATCACTCCTGGCCTTTCGTCGTACCGATCGCGTCGGCTGCCGCCAGCACCAGGGCCGCGTTGTGCCCGCCGAACCCGAAGGAGGTGGAGAGCCCTGCCCGGCGGCCGCCGGGCAGGGTGGGGTCGGCGAGCGCGGTGGCGCGGTGGATCAGGTTCAGCGGGCCGAGCTTCTCGTCGGGCTCGCGCAGCCCGACGGTGGGCGGGGCGGTGGCATGGCGCAGCGCCTGCAGGGTGGCGATGGCCTCGACCGCGCCGGCCGCGCCGAAGAGGTGGCCGGTGCAGGACTTGGTGGAGGACAGCGGGATCCCTTCCAGGGCCGGTCCGAGGGCCAGCCGCAGCGCCTCGCACTCCGAGCGGTCGTTGAGGACGGTGCCGGTGCCGTGGGCGTTGAGGTAGCCGAGCTGTCCGGGGGTGACCCCGGCCGCGTCGAGCGCCAGCGTGACGGCGCGGGCCGCGGGCTCGCCGGTCGGGTCCGGGGCGGTGAGGTGGTGGGCGTCGCAGGTGGCGCCGTAGCCGAGCACCTCGCCGAGCACGGTGGCGCGGCGGGCGGCGGCGCCCTCGGCCGTCTCCAGCACCAGGATTCCGGCGCCCTCGCCGATCAGCAGGCCGTCCCGGTCCCGGTCGAAGGGCACCGAGCGGCCGCTCTCGGACAGCGCGCCGGCGGTCCGGAAGGCGGCCCGCACCAGGTCGGAGGTGGAGGCCTCGGCGCCGCCGACCACCACCGCGTCGGCGGCGCCGGCGGCGAGCAGCAGCAGGGCGGTGCCGATCGCCTGGGTCGCGCTGCTGCAGGCCGAGGCCAGGCAGAGCGCCTCGCCCCGAAAGCCGTACCGCTGGGCGATCTGCGAGGCCCCGGCGTTGGCCATCATGGCGGGCACCATGAGCGGGGAGACGAAGTCCCCGCCCTGCTGCCGGAGCACCTCGGCCTGGCTCTCGAAGCTCGCCGTCCCGCCGAGCGCGCAGCCGACCACGCAGGCGACCCGCTCGGCGGGGTAGGGCGGCGGGCCGTCCGTCCATCCGGCCTGGGCCAGGGCCTCGGCGGCGGCCACGAGCGCGAGCTGGGTGAAGCGGTCGGTGCGGCGGATCTGCTGGCGCGACAGGTGGTCGGCGGGCCGGAAGTCCCGGCACAGCCCGAGCCCGTCGGCGAGCCCGCTCTCGCCGGCCACCGCGCGCCGGTGCAGCTCGTCGGCGCCCACGCCCAGCGGGGTCACCGCGCCCAGGCCCGTGACGACGGCCCGGGGCGTCACTCCAGCCCGGCCTTGTGGCGGCACAGGGCGAGCACCTCGCCGACGGTGTACAGCCGGTCGAAGTCCTTGGGCTTCACCGGGATTCCCAGCTGCTTGCGGATGGACTGGCTGAGCTCGACCATGTCGAGCGAGTCGATCTCCAGCTCGTCCAGGGCGGCGTCGTCGACGATGCCCTCGCGTTCGACGCCGAGGTCGACCAGGGCGTCGACGACGAAGTTCTCGATGGCGGTGCGGTCCAGTGTGTCGGGCATGGCTCTCCTCGGCCGCGCGGGGCGGCGGTGGCGGTGCGGGGGACGTACGGGCGGTGCCGCGGGGGCGGTGGCCGGGGACGGCGCGGAGGGGCGGTGGGCTCAGGCCGTGGTGCCGGCCTTGCTCGCGTGGTACGGGGCCCAGTGCCACTGGCGCCAGTAGCTCTCGGCGATGTCCAGCCACTGCTCCAGCCGGGCCGCGTCGTCCAGGAAGCGGTTGGCGCTGACCACCAGCCAGCTGTAGACGGCCTGGCTGTCCCGGCAGCCGCCGCAGTCGCCGGAGGTGCAGCAGAACTGGAGCGACTCGTAGTCGGCGCCCCAGACGTTGAAGCCGGGGATGACCGGGTTGCCGTTGGCGACACGGTCCTCGTGCTCGGGGGCGTCGACGCTGAGGCTGGGGCAGACGTCGTAGCCGAAGCGGCCGCCCCAGTGCGTCCGGCCGGTCACCAGGGTCCGGATGAAGTACGGGTGGCTCACCACCGCGTGCGGGTAGAGGTCCTTGACCCGCTGCGCCTCGTCCAGCACCCGCTGCTCGTTGGCGATCTTCAGCGGGGTCTCGGTGCCGTGCTCGCTGTAGAAGTTGAAGGTGACGATGTTGCCGTTCTCGGCGATCTTCCGCACGGTGGGCTCGATGTGCTCGACCCCGGCCTCGGAGAGCGCGTAGATGAACAGCACCCGCTGGTCGTCGCGGTAGTGCTTGAGCGCGGTGTCGAACAGGCCGGTGAACTTGGAGCCGTTGACCCGGATCGCGCGCAGGTCGTCGTCGAGCGGGCCGCCGCCGAAGATGCTGACCGCGATGGCGATCTTCTCGAAGCCCTGCTTGGGCATCGGGCGCAGGCCGTTGGTGGAGATGGTGATGTACGGCAGCTGTTCGACGAAGGCCTCGACCCGGCGCGGGACGAGGGTGGGCTCGCCGCCGATCAGGGTGGCCTGGTTGACGCCGTCGTCGGCCAGCTTGCGGGCGAAGGCCCGGATGCGGTCCAGGTCGGAGAGTTCCTTGACGGCCGTGTCGAAGCCGCCCTCGAAGTACCAGCAGCCCTTGCAGCGGATGTTGCAGGTGTTGGTGAGGTGGACCTCGCAGGACCGGACCTCGCGCCCCAGCCGGCGCAGCCGGTGCAGGCGTTCGGCCAGGTCGGGCCGGTCGGCGAGGAGTTCGGCGGTTCGCGCCTTGGCCTCGCGCCGGCTCAGCGGGCGCTGTTCGATGGTGACGGGTGTTGCCATGGCGGTGGGCTCCTCGGGAGTCACGGGATCGGCGTGCTGCTGCGACTGCTACTCCGGGAGGCGCAGACCCAGGTTCTTGATGCGCGGGGTGACCTTCTCCCGCCACAGGTCGCAGGCCTCGCCGTTGGTGGTCTGCCGCAGGCCGAAGCGGACGGCCAGCCTGGCGCGCTCGGAGCGCGGGCTGCCGAAGATCCGGATGAAGGTCGGCCACAGCCGGTCCAGGGCCTGCTGGAGCTGCTCGCGGCCGTCGTCGGTGGCGGCGAGGTTGCGGCACACCCGGGCGCCGTGGGCGATGTGCACCTTCTCGTCGAGGATGATCGTGCGCACCGCGTCGGCCCAGGGGCGGTAGCTGCTCTGCGCGAACTCGGAGATCATCACCATGGCCGTCTCCTCCCCGATGTAGGAGAAGATCCCGCGCTCGGCCCAGGTGGTGCAGTTGTGGAACTCCTGGGCCCGGAACAGGTTCCGCTCGGCCAGGGTCTGCTTCTCCATGTAGCCGGTGTCCACGCCGATCTCGGCGAGGACCCGCTTGCCGATCTTGTAGTGGTCGTACTCCTCGGCGGCGCGCTCGGCGCAGACCTGCCGCTCCTCCGCGTCGGGGGCCAGCGGCAGAAAGACCTGCACGTAGTCGTCGCCGCCGGAGAGCTCGCCCTCGGTGTTGACCACCATGCCGCGGATCGCGATCTCCCGGTACTCCTCCGGCATCGCGAGGAACTCGTCGGGCGTGCGGACCACCACCGCCTCGTCGTCCAGAATGGAAATCCCCATGGCACAACACCCCGTCTCTGAAGCAGGAATCCGAAGCAGGACATGGTCGGGCGGGAGCGGCCGCGGCGGTTTCCACCGAGGCTCTCGATGACGACCACAAGGAAAAGGGCGCCGCCCCCCAGCGGCCGGCGGAGCCCCGTGGCGGCTCCGCTGAACTTCCTCGGAGCGTAGGTGCTGCTTTTTGGCCCGAACAAGGTCCCTCACGAATCGTGCCGGACGGATTCGGCCACCCGACACCGCCGGAGGGACTGGTTCCGGCCACCGCGACACCGGCACGACATGCGCAATTATCTTTCCCGTAACGGATCTTGGCGGTTGACCACGGAGAACGAAGCTGGCCGGAAGCAGGCCTGGACCACTCCCGGCGTACCGCCGGGCCGACGGTTACGCTGGCCCCCATGACCACCGACTCGAACACGGCGGTCGCCACCGTCGACGTCCTCCTGGGCCCCGACCGGCTCAATGAGCTGATCACCGACCAGTTCCCCGACTACGCCGCCTGCCGGGTGACCGACGTGGACGGCCACGCCCTGACCATGGCGGTGGACGGCGACCGGCTGCGCACCCGCCCGGGCGGCACCGTCTCGGGCCCCGAGCAGGCCGGGCTGTGCGACCTGGCCGCGTTCCTCCTGATCAACGCCCGGCTCGGGCCCACCCTGATGGCGCTGACCAGCTCGCTGCAGATCAGCTTCCTCAACCGGCCGCGCCCCGGGACGCTGCGCGTGCACGCCAGGACGGCCAAGTTCGGGCGCCGGCTGTGCGTGGTCCTGGCCGAGCTGCTGGACGCCGACGGCGTCCTGGTGGCCAGCGCCACGCTGACCTACGCGATTCCACAGGCCCGGCCCGGGACGGCCTGACCGCCCCCTCCTCGGCACCCCTTCTCGGCGCGCCCCTTCTCCCACCCCGAATCGCTGCACACCGGCCCACTGCACGCCGGCTCTCCGCACACCGGTTTCGCCCTGCCGCCGTTCCGGCCCCGGCGGCCGGACGAATCCGACATTACAAATACGGGGTGGGGTATATTGGCAGGGCGGCCCCAGCCCTGGGGGCCCGGAGAACGGAGAACGAGATGTGCCGACGAGTCGCCTGCCGCACCTGCGGGAAGCCGACCTTCGCCGGGTGCGGGATGCACGTGGAGCAGGTCCTGGCCGGGGTGCCCGCGTCCGCCCGCTGCGGCTGCGCGGCCCGGGGCAGCGCGGGCAAGGGCTGGTTCGGCAGGCTCTTCGGCCGCCGCTGATCCCCGCCTCGACCGCCCCGCCCACCTGTCCGTACGCCAACAACCGGCCAGGGTGGCGCGAAAGATGACAGTAAGTCGGCCGAGTGCGCGATCTTTTGGACAGGAAATGATCTAAGCATTGATCTGACACCCGTTCACCCTCTAGGTTGCGGTGCAATGTCACACTGAACCGCCATATATGGCGTGCCCGGGGGGACCACGGTGCCGGACACTGCATTGGAAGCAACGCACCAGACCACGAGCAAGCTGCCCCGGGTCTTCTACCGGCTGGCCGCAGGCGATGCCCTGAACATGTACGGGAGCCAGCTCGACCTGGTCGCGCTGAGCCTGTTCGCCTACGAGGCCGCCGGCAACGCCCTCGGCACGGCCGGGTACCTGGTCCTGCGACTGGGCGGCGGCCTCGCCGGCGGGCTGGTCGCCGGACGACTGGTGGCCCGGCTGGAGCGGCGGCGGCTGATGACGGGCTGCGCCCTCGCCCAGGCGCTGGCGCTGGTCGTCGTCGCCCTCGTCCCGGCCTCGATGCGCATCCCCGTGCTCTACCCGCTCGCCCTGGTCCTCGGCGGCGCCGCCGCGGTGGCCTCCGTCGCGCTGCGGACCAGCATCCCCGAGATGGTCGGCGCCGAGCGCCGCGCCCGGGCCAACAGCCTGATGGCGAGCTGCCGTTCGACGGCGATGGTGCTCGGCTTCGCCTCCGCGGGCGTGGTGGTGGCCTGGGCCGGGTTCCGGGCCGCGCTGCTCATCGACGCGGCCAGCTTCGTCCTGTTCGGGGCACTGGTGATCCGGCTGCCCCTGCCCACCCGGGCCGCCCCGGCGGAGGAACCCGCGCCCCGGCCGGAGGAGCCCGCGCCGGCAGCCGGGAAGCGCGGCCCCCGGTGGCAGGCGCTGGTCGTCCTGCGGGCCGCTCCGGTGGTGGGCGCCATGGCGGGGATCCGACTGCTGGACGCCTTCGGCTCCGCCGCCCACAACATCAGCCTTCCGGTCTTCGCCAACCTGTCCTCCCCCGACAACCCGGCCGCACTGCTCGGCACCTTCTGGGCCACCTGGGCGATCGGCAACCTCGGCGCCCAGCAACTGGTCTCCCGGTTCATGCTGCGCCGGGGCATCGAGCCCGGCGAGCGCGGCTTCGCGCTGGGCACCTGCCTGATGTCCGCCTGCTTCATCCTGGTCTTCACCGACCTCCCGACCCCGCTCTTCCTGCTGGTCGCGATCGGTGCCGGCCTCGGCGACGGCTTCACCGAGATCTCCTACACCACCCGGATCCAGGCCCTCGCCGACGAGCGGCGCGGCGAGGCCTTCGGCATCCTCGCGTCCGCCGAGAACGTCGGCATGGGCACCGGGATGCTGCTGAGCGGCTCACTGCTGGCGGTGGTCAGCCCGCTGACCGTGGTCGGCGTCTCGCACGCCGTCCCGATCGTGCTGGCGCTCGCCTTCCTCGTCCTGGTCGCCCGCACCCGCCGCCGCTGAGCGGCCCGCCCACCGGCCCCCGCCACCACCCCGGCGTCCCGCGCCGTACGCGGCACCGGCCCGACGCACGCACCACACCCGCCGCACCCCCACGCCGTACGCGACACCGCTCCTTCGCACCACCCTCCGGCGCCCGCGCCGTACACGACACCGCGCTTTCCCCCGTACCGCCCCGGCGCCCCCGCGCCGTAAGCGCCACCCGTCTCCGCTCCCCTCCCTGACCCGGGGCGGCCCACACCCGCGCCCCGGCACCGATCCGAAAGGTGCCGAACGTCATGAGCCCCACCGGTCCCGACCACGGCCGGCTGCGAACCCTGGAAGCCCGACTGCTGCTGCGCCCCGAGATCGCCGACTGCGCGCTGCTGCCCGTCGAGCGCGGGAACGGCCGCCCAGGCCTGCTGGCCTACCTGGTGCCCGCCGTCGACGGCGATCCCGAGGCCCTGCGCCGCCGGGCCGCCGCGGCCCTGCTGGACGCCGACCCGAGCGCCGAGGTGCACCTCCTGGACGGCATCGTCCGCACCCCCGAGGGCGAACCCGACGCCGCCGCCCTGGCCGCCGCACTCACCCGGGCGCCGGCCGCGCCCGGCCCCACCCTCCGTCACCTGCGTGAACTCACCGACCACTGGCGGCCGTTCGGGGAGGCGTCGGCGACGGCCGGCACCGCCCCGGCGGAGCCGGCGGCCGCGCCCGCGGGCCCCGGGACGGAGGCCGTCGGCGCCCCGCTGCCCGCCCCCGCGCCGGACGCGCCCCGGACGCTGCCCGAGGCGCTGCTGCGCGCCGCCGAGCTGCACCCCGACCGGGGGCTGCACCTGGTCCGGGCGGGCGGCGAGGCGACCCGGCTGACCTACCGTCAACTCCTCGCCCGATCGCGCGAGATCCTCGCCACTCTGGCCTCCGCCGGAGTGCGGGCCGGGGACCGGGTGATCCTCCAGGTCCCGGAGCCGGAGCTCTACTTCCCCACCCTGTGGGCCTGTCTGCTGGGCGGGGTGCAGCCGGTGACGGTGGCCCGCCCGCCGGACTACCACGAGCGCAACCCCGTCCTGGAGAAGCTCTGGCACGCCTGGCAGACCCTGGAGGAGCCGCCGGTGCTCGCCTGCGGGCCTGCGGTGGACGGCCTGGAGCGGCTCGGGGAGCTGTACCCGGCGCCGGGTCTGCGGGTGATCGCCGTCGACCGGCCCGTCGACGGCGACCGCCCGGCGGCCGCCGAACACGCCCCCGCCCCCGGCGACGTCGCGATCCTCCAGCTGTCCTCCGGCAGCACCGGGCGGTCCAAGGCGGTGCAGATCACCCACCGCGGCATCCTGGAGTACACCGCCGGAGCCGTCGCGAACGGCTGCGATCCGGCCGACACCACGGTCAACTGGCTGCCCCTGGACCACGTCGCCGGACTGCTGATGTTCCACCTGCGCGACGTGGTGCTGGCCGCCGACCAGGTGCAGGTGCCCACCGAACTCGTCCTCGCCGACCCGCTGGTCTGGCTGGACGCGCTGGAGCGCTACCGGGGCGCGCACTCCTGGTCGCCCAACTTCGGCTACCGGCTGGTCGCCGAGGCCGTCCGGGCCGCCGGGCCCGGACGCCACTGGGACCTGTCCGCGGTCAAGTCGCTGATCAACGCCGGCGAGCAGTGCACCGAGGCGGTGCTGGACGAGTTCCTGGCCGCCACCGCCCCGTTCGGTGTCCGCCCCGAGCACCTGCTGCTGGGCTGGGGCATGGCCGAGACCTGCACCGTGATCACCTACAAGCGCTACCACGAGGACGGTTCCCGCCGACTGGTGCGCACCGACTCGCTCAGCGGCCGGCTGGAGCCCGCCGACCCGGACTCGGCCGAGCGCGGCACCGGCTTCCTCAGCATGGGACGGCCCGCTCCCGGCACCCGGATGCGGGTCACCGACGACAACGGGCGGGCGCTGCCCGAGCACTGGGTCGGCCGGCTCCAGGTCCGCTCCGGCCGGGTGACGCCGGGGTACCTGAACAACCCGGCCGCCAACCAGGAGGCCTTCGTCGGCGACGACTGGTTCGACACCGGGGACCTCGCCTTCCTGACCGACGGCGAGGTGGTGCTCACCGGCCGTCGCAAGGAGATCATCATCGTCAACGGCGTGCACTACTTCTGCCACGAGCTGGAGGACGTGGTGGCCTCCGTGGCGGGAGTGCGCTCCGGCCACGTCGCGGCCTTCGGGGTACCGGACGAACGCACCGGCACCGAGCAACTGGTGATCGCCTACGTCCAGAGCGACCCGCAGGCCCCCGCGCCGCCCGTCGCCGCCGAGGTGCGACAGCTGCTGGCGGCCCGCCGGCAGCCCGCGCCCGCCCTGGTACTCCCCGTCCCGGCGGCCGATTTCCCCCGCACCACCAGCGGCAAGATCCAGCGCACCGCGCTGCGCCGCCGGCTGCTGGACGGCGAACTCGACGACCACGTCGTGACGCTGGACCTGGCCGAGGCCAACTCCCGGACGCTGCCGGACTGCGTGCGGCGGCTCGGCTGGGAGCCCCGCCCGGTTCCGGAGGCCGTGGCCGCCCCGTTGGCGGACGAAACGATCCTGCTGCTCGGGCCGTCCGGCCCCGGCACCCTCACCGAGGCCCTGGCCGCCGCCCTGCCGAACGCCCTGGTGGTGGACCGGCCGCCGACCACCGACCCCGAGGACTGGCTGCGGGCCCTCGGGGACCGGACCGCCGACCGGCTGGTCTACCTCTGGAGCGCCGCGGCCGACGGACCGGACCGACCGGACGAGTCGCTGCTCGCCCTGCTCCGGGCGCTCCCGACCCGGGCGCCGGTCCGCGAGCTGGTCTCCGTCAGCGCCGGGCTGCACGCCGTACTCCCCGGTGAACTCCCCCGTCCCACCGCCGCGTTGACCGCGGCGCTGACCGCCGGGGCGCGGGCCGAACAGCTGGTACCCGCCGCCCGGCACCTCGACCTGCCGGGCGAGGCACCGGCCGCGGACCAGGCCTCCGCCCTGCTCGCCCTGCTCACCGATCCCCGACCCGAACCCGAATCCGCCTGGCGCGCCGGCCGCCCCTGGGTCCCCCGGCTGGAAACGGTCGAGGCCGCCTCCGGGCCGGCCGGGGCGGGCTGCTCGCTGCTCACCCCCGGCGCCCGCTACCTCGTCACCGGCGGCCTCGGCGGGATCGCCGCCGAGCTGCTGCCCGGGCTGCTGCGCGAGTACGGCTCCCGACTGCTGATCGTCGGCCGCAGCGACCTGGACGCCCCGACCGCCGAGGCCGCCGAACGCCGGGCCGCACTGCGCCGACTGGCCGCCCAGGGCGGTCAGGTCGGCTACCGCCAGGCCGATGTGACGAACCGTCAGCAGTTGGCGGAGGTCGTTGCCGAGGCCGAGCGGGAGTGGCAGGCACCGCTGGACGGCGTGCTCCACCTGGCCGGCGGCTACCGGCTCGCGCTCCTCGCCGACACCGGCACCGAGGGCTGGCGGGAGGCCGTCCGGACCAAGGCCGAGGGCACCGACCACCTCATCGAGCTGGTCAAGGAACGGCCCGGAGCACAGTTCGTCGCCTTCTCCTCGATGATCGGCCTCCAGGAGGCGGTCGGCTCCACCGGCTACGCCGCCGCCAACCGCTACCTGGAAAGCACCGTCGAGCGGCTGCGCCGCGAGAGCGGCACCCCGGCCTGGACGATCTCCTGGGGCCTGTGGCGCGGGATCGGCATGAACCGCGACACGGAGAACGAGCAGGCCGCCACCGGCCGGGGCATCGCCGTGCTGAGCGCCGCCCACGGGCGCCGACTGACCGCCCTGCTGCTGGCCGGCGCCCCGGGCCACCGGTACGCCGGTCCGGACCCGAGCTCCCCCGCCGCCCGGCGCCGGCTGCGCGCCACCGCGCCCCGCCCGGTGACCACCGCCGCCCCGGCGCCGTCCACCCCGGCGCCGTCCACCACGGCTCCGGGCACCGCGGCAGCCGGCCGGACCGCACCGTCCGGGCTGCGCCGACTCGTCCTGGACGCCTTCGAGTCCGTCCTGGACACCCCACTGGACCCGGGCCGCCCGCTCGCCGAACTCGGTATCGGCTCCCTCCAGTTGATGCGGGTGCACGGCGCGCTCAGCACCGTGCTGCCCACGCCCCCGGCGCCCACCGAACTGTTCCGCCACCCCACCGTGGACGCCCTGATCGAGCACCTGGCCGCCGAACCGGCTTCACCCACCGCTGCGCTCCGCTCCCCCGCCGCCGGCACCGACGCCGGGCCGGGCGACGACCGCCGGGTGGCGATCGTCGGCCTGGCGCTGCGCCTGCCCGGCGCCGACACCCCCGAGCAGTACTGGCGGAACATCGTCGAGGGCGTCCGCAGCACCACCCGGTTCACCGAGGAGGAACTGGCGGCCGCCGGACTGCGCCCGGAGGAGTACCGCCACCCCGACTTCGTCCCGGTCACCGGGGCGCTCACCGACGTCGACCGTTTCGACGCCGAGGCGTTCGGCATCAGCGGCACCGAGGCCGCGCTGATGGACCCGCAGCAGCGCCTGCTGCTGGAGATCTGCCGCCAGGCCCTGGAGGACGGCGGCTACGACGCGCCGGACCCGGAGCTCCGGGTCGGGGTCTTCGCCGGCACCGGGATGACCCTGTACGCGCTGCGCAACTACTACCAGCACACCCTGGCCGCCACCGCCGACCCGGCCGACCCGGTGGCCGCCCTGCAGACCGCGATCGGCAACCAGGCGGACTTCGCCGCCACCCGGGTCGCCTACCGGCTGGGCCTCACCGGACCGGCGATCGGCGTGCAGACGGCCTGCTCCACCTCGCTGGTCGCGGTGCACCTGGCCGTGCAGTCCCTACTGGCGGGCGACTGCGAGCTCGCCCTCGCCGGGGCCGCCGCCCTGCACATCCCGCAGGCCGCCGGCTACCGCTACGAGGAGGGGTCGATCCTCTCCCCCGACGGCGCCTGCCGGGCCTTCGACGCCGAGGCGGGCGGCACGGTCGGCGGCAACGGCGTCGCCGCCGTCCTGCTCAAGCGCCTCGACCGGGCGCTCGCCGACGGCGACACCGTGCACGGGGTGATCCTCGGCTCGGCCGTCAACAACGACGGCGGCCGGAAGGTCGGCTACACCGCGCCCAGCGTGGACGGGCAGGCGGCCGTGGTCGGCCGGGCCCTGGACCTCGCGGGCGTACCGGCCGAGAGCATCGGCTACATCGAGGCCCACGGCACCGGCACCCCGCTCGGCGACCCGATCGAGTTCCGGGCGCTGGCCCAGGCGTTCCGGGCCCGGACCGAGGCCGCCGGGTTCTGCTCGCTCGGCTCGGTCAAGCCCAACATCGGCCACCTGGACACCTGCGCCGGAATGGCGGGCCTGATCAAGGCGCTGCTGGTGCTGCGGCACGGCACCGTCCCGCCGCTGGTGAACTTCACCAGCCCCAACCCCGCGCTGGAGCTGGCCGGCAGCCCGTTCCAGCTCGCCGCCGAGCGCCGGGACTGGCCGGACGGCCCCACCCCGCGCCGGGCCGGGGTCAGCGCCCTGGGCGTCGGCGGCACCAACGCCCACCTGGTGCTGGAGCAGGCCCCGGCCGCCGCCGCGGTGCCCGCGCCGCGACCGGCCCCGACCGTGCTGCCGCTGTCGGCCCGCACCGCCCAGGGCCTCACCGAGCTGGCCGGACTGCTCCGCGACCGACTGGACGCCGAACCCGCCCTCGCCCCCGGCGACCTGCCGCTCACCCTCGGCGCCGGCCGGCGCGCGCTGCGCCACCGACTGGCCGTCACCGGCCCCGACCCGGCCGCCCTGCGCAAGGGACTGGACGCCTTCCTGGCGGGCCGGCCCACCGCCGGCGCGGCCCACCGCGAGACCGGGCGCGGCGAGGTCCGGCCGGTGCTGCTCTTCACCGGCCAGGGCTCCCAGTACCGGGGCATGGCCGCCGAACTGCACGCCGCCTTCCCGGTCTTCCGCGCCGTCCTGGAGGAGTGCGACCGGCTTCACCGCGAGGCCTGGGACGAGCCGCTGCTGCCGCTGCTGCTCGACCCCGCCGCTCAGGGCACCGAGGACACCTGGACCACCGAGGCGGCGCAGCCCGCGCTGTTCGCCCTCCAGGCGGCCAACCTGCGGCTCTGGCAGGAGCTCGGCGTGCGTCCCGCCGCGGTCGCCGGGCACAGCGCCGGGGAGTACGCGGCCTTCCACGCGGCCGGCGCGCTCGACCTGGCCGACGGGATGTTCCTGACGGCGCTGCGCGGCCGGCTGATGCACCGGCTGACCGAACCGGGCGCCATGACGGTCGTCTCGGCCGGCCCGGACCGGCTGGCCGGGCTCGGCGACTGGCTGCCCGGGGTGGACCTGGCCGTGGTCAACGGCAAGGGCCAGTGCGTGCTGGCCGGCCCGCCGCGCGAGATCGCCGCCGCCGAGGCCGTACTGGCCGCCGACGGGGTGACCACCGAACGCCTGGCCGCCGACCGGGCGTTCCACTCCCGCCTGCTCGACCCGATGCTCGACCCGTTCCGCGACCAGCTGGCCCGGCTGCGCCTGCGGCCGCTGGCCGTCCCGCTGGTCAGCAACCTCGGCGGCGAGGTGCTGGCCCCCGGGACCGTCCCGACGCCCGAGTACTTCCTGCGGCAGACCCGGGAGACCGCCCGGTTCGACCAGGTGCTCGCCGCGCTGGACGGACTGGGCCACGAGCTGTTCCTGGAGCTCGGCCCGCACCCGACGCTGACCGGCATGGGCCGCCGGGAGCTGCCGCACCGCCACTTCGTCGCCGGCGGCCGGCGCGGCGCCTCGCCGGAGCAGCAGTTCGACGCCGCCGCGGCCGCGCTGTGGTCGCACGGCGTGCCGCTCGACTGGGCCCGCTTCGCCGCCGCCCGGGACTGGCCGGACGGACCTGCCCGCCGCGTCCCGCTGCCCACCACCGTCTTCCAACGCCGCCGCCACTGGTTCACCGCCCCTGTCCGGCCCACCACCGAGGACCCCGCCATGCACCAGGACCCACCCCAGCAGAGCGCGCCGGCCGCGACGCCGGCCGCCGCACCGACGCCGAGCCCCGAGGAGCTCGCCGAGCAGGCCGTCCTGCGCCAGGTCGTCGAGCAGACGGCCCGCCAGCTCGGCTACGACGAGGCCTCGGTCGGGACGGACGAGCCGTTCTTCGACCTGGGTGCCGACTCGCTCTCGATGATCAACATGATCCGCGACCTGGAGCGCGCGTTCCGGGTCCGGGTGTCGATGCGCGAACTCTTCGAGGCGGCCGACACCCCGGCCCGGCTGGCCGGGCTGATCGCCTCCCGGCTGGAGCCGGCGGTGCTGGCCACACTGCTGCCGGCCGCCGAGCCGGAGCCCGTGGCGGAGCCCGTGCCCGTTCCGGTCGCCGTTCCCGTTGCCGCGCCCGATGCCGATGCCGTTGCCGTCCAGGCCGCCCCGGTGGCCCAGGTCGCACCCGCCGTCCACCCGGCCCCGGCCGTCCAGGCACCACCCGTCCTGGCCCCGGCCGCGGTGCCGGTTCCCCAGCCCGTGCCCGTCGCGCCCACCGCCCCGCAGGCGGTGCCCACCGCGCTGCGGCCGGTGACCGACGGCACCGGCCTGATCGAGCGCCAGCTCGCGCTCCTCGGCCAGTTCTCCGACCTGATGCGCGACCAGCTCGGTCTGCTGGCCGGCGGCGCACCCGCACTCCCCCCGGCGCCCGTGCCCGCGGCCCTGCCCCCGGCGGCGGCCGTACCCGTCACCGCCCCGGTCCCGACGCCCGCCGCCGTGCCCGCCCCCGCCGTCGAGGCGCAGACCCCCGCGCCGGCCACCCCCGCCGCCAAGGCGTCCGCCCCGCAGGTGCACGGCCCCCGGGTGACCGTCTCCCGAGAGTCCGGCATGGCCTCCGGCGGCCTGACCGACCAGCAGCGCGCCCACGTGGACGAGCTGGTCGCCCGCTTCACCGCCCGCACCACCGCCTCCAAGGCGATCACCCGCCGCCACCGCCGCACCCTGGCGGACAGCCGAGCCGTGGTCGGCTTCCGCTCCGGCACCAAGGAGATGCTCTACCCGCTCGCCGCCCGGCGGGCCCGGGGCTCCCGGCTGGAGGACGTCGACGGCAACGCGTACGTCGACATCACCATGGGCTTCGGCGTCCTGCTCTTCGGCCACGACCCGGAGTTCGTCTCCGAGGCCGTCCGCGAACACCTGTCCTCGGGCCTGCGGCTGGGCCCGCGCGGTCCGGAGACCGGCGAGGCCGCCGAGCTGCTGGCCGAGCTGACCGGCACCGAGCGGGTCGCCTTCGCCAACTCCGGCACCGAGGCGAACGCCGGGGCGATCCGGCTGGCCCGCGCGCACACCGGCCGGGACAAGATCGTCATGTTCGAGGGCTCCTACCACGGCCACTCCGACCAGACCCTGGGCCGGACGCTGGGCCGCGGCGCCGACCGGGAGACCGTCCCGGTGTCCATCGGCATCCCCGGCAGCGCGGTCGCGGACCTGCTGGTGCTGCGGTACGGCGACCCGGAGAGCCTCAAGGTCATCGAGGAGCACGGCGACCGGATCGCCGCCGTCCTGGTCGAGCCGGTGCAGAGCCGCCACCCCGGCCGCCAGCCCGCCGACTTCGTCCGCTCGCTGCGCGAACTGACCACCCGGCTCGGCATCGTGCTGGTCTTCGACCAGATGCTCACCGGCTTCCGGCCCCACCTTCGCGGCGCCGAGGGCTTCTGGGGCGTCACCCCCGACATGTCCACCTACGGCAAGGTGCTGGGCGGCGGCTACCCGATCGGCGCGATCGCCGGGCGGGCCGACATCATGGACGGGATCGACGGCGGCCACTGGGACTACGGGGACGACAGCTACCCGCCCAAGGACACCACCTTCTTCGGCGGCACCTACATCCAGCACCCGCTGGCGATGACCGCCGCGGGAGCGGTGCTGCGCCACCTCAAGGCGGCCGGCCCCGGCCTCCAGGAGCGGCTGAACGCCCGCACCGACGAGCTGGCGGCCACCCTGAACGGCTTCTTCGAGGAGGAGGAGTTCCCGCTGCGCCTGGCCCACTTCGGCTCGCTCTTCCGCTTCGAGCCCCGGGCCGACATGGAGCTGCTCTTCCCGCACCTGCTGACCCGCGGGGTCTACGTGTGGGAGTGGCGCAACTTCTTCCTCTCCACCGCCCACACCGACGGCGACCTGGAGTTCGTGATCGACGCGGTCCGCGAGTCGCTGCGCGACCTGCGGCGCGGCGGCTTCTTCCCGGCCTCGCCCGGCGTCCGCCTGCCGGCCCCCCGGCCCGCCGCCGAACTCCCCGGCCCCGCCGAGACCGTGCGCGCCCAGGCGGAGCCGATCCCGTACCAGCCGGTCAGCGACCCGCAGCGGCCGGTGGACTTCAGCCTCTACTTCTTCGGCGACTACCCGCTGGACTCTCCGGAGGACGAGAAGTACCGCATCGTCCTGGAGAGCGCCCGCTTCGCCGACCGGCACGACTTCCACTCGGTCTGGCTGCCGGAGCGCCACTTCCACTCCTTCGGCGGCATCTTCCCCAACCCCTCGGTGCTGGCCGCCGCCCTCGCCCGGGAGACCAGCCGGATCCGGCTGAACGCGGGCTGCGCCGTGCTGCCGCTGCACCACCCGGTGCGGGTGGCCGAGGAGTGGTCGGTGGTCGACAACCTGTCCGGCGGCCGGGTCGGCCTGGGCTGCGCCAGCGGCTGGCACCCCAACGACTTCCTGTTCTTCCCCGAGAACTACGGCGGCCACAAGGAGCTGATGCACCGGCAGATCGACACCGTCCGGGCACTGTGGCGCGGCGAGCCGTACCAGGGCCGCAACGGCAACGGCGAGCCGATCGAGGTGACCCTGCACCCGCGCCCCCTGCAGGACCTGCCGCCCATGTTCACCGCGATCGTGGGCAACCCGGACAGCTTCCGCGAGGCCGCCCGGCACGACCTCGGCGTCATCACCAACCTGATGACCCAGGACATCTCCCAGCTGGCCGAGAACATCGAGGTCTACCGGCGCACCCGGGCCGAGCACGGGCTCGACCCGGAGGCCGGCCGGGTGGTTGTGCTGGTCCACACCTACCTGGGCACCGACCTGGCCACCGCCCGCGAGCAGGCCTACCGGCCGTTCTGCAACTACCTGCGCTCCTCGCTCTCGCTGTTCGGGCAGATGGCCAACAGCCTGGGCCTGACCCTGGACTTCAAGAGTGCCCGCGAGGACGACCTGGAGTTCGTGCTGGAGCGCGCGTACGAGCGCTACTGCGCCTCCCGCGCGCTGATCGGCACCCCGGAGAGCGTCCAGGGGGTGCTGTCCGAGCTGCGGGCGGCCGGCGCCGACGAGATCGCCGCCTTCGTGGACTTCGGGCTCTCCCCCGACCTGGTGGCGGCCGGCCTGCCCCAGCTCGACGTCCTGCGCCGGGACACCCTGCGCGGCGCGCCGCTGTCCTACGCCCAGCAGCGGATGTGGTTCCTGCACCGGATGCTGCCCGACGGCGGTCAGTACAACGAGGTCAAGGCGATCGCCCTGGACGGCCCGCTCGACCCGCAGGCCCTGGACGCCGCGCTGCGCCAGCTGGTCGATCGCCACGTCGCGCTGCGCACCGTCTTCCGGGAGCAGGACGGCGAACCGTTCCAGCAAGTGCTGGCGCCGCCCGCCGGCCCGGTGCTGCATCGGATCACGGCCGACGGCGGCAGCCCGGACCCGGTGGCCGACCTGGTCGCCGCCGAGGGAGCCCACCGCTTCGACCTCGCCGAGGGTCCGCTGTTCCGGGCCCTGCTGCTGGAGCGGGACGCCGACCGGCACGTCCTGGTCCTCTCGATGCACCACATCGTGATCGACACCCTGTCCACCGTGGTGATCACCCGCGAGCTGGGCGAGCTCTACCTGGCCGCCCGGGAGGACCGGGCCGCCCGGCTCCCGTTGCTCACCACCGGCCCGGCCACCGAGGCAGCCCGCGAGCGGGCCCGGGTGGCCGCCGGCGAGTACGAGGAGAGCCTCGCCCACTGGCGCAAGGTGTTCGGCGGCGGTGACCTGCCGGTGCTGTCCCTGCCCACCGACCGGCCGCGCCCGGCGGTGCCGGACGGCCGAGGCCGCTCCTTCGTCCACCACCTGCCCGCCGAACTCTCGGACGGCCTGCGGGAGTTGGCACGATCCAAGCGCTCCACCCTGTTCATGGTCCTGCTGACCGGCTTCGCCGGCGTCCTGCAGCGGTACGCCGGCCAGGACGAGATCGTGCTGGGCACCCCGGTGGCCAACCGGGCCGACGGCACCGAGGACCTGGTCGGGTTCTTCGTCAACACCCTGGCGCTGCGCCTGGACCTCTCCGGAGAGCCGGCCTTCGCCGAGGCGCTCGGCCGGGTCCGCTCCACCGCGCTGGACGCCTACGAGCACCAGCAGCTGCCCTTCGAGGTGCTGGTGCAGGAGCTGAACCCGCAGCGCGACACCAGCCGCAACCCGCTGTTCCAGGTCATGGTCGAGTTCGAGAACCACATGGTCTTCGAACTGGACCTGCCCGGGGTGACGGCCCGTCCGCTGGACCACGTCGCGGACCGCTCCGCCTTCGACCTGACGCTCTTCCTGACCAGCCTGCCCGACGGCATCCGCTGCCACGTCGAGTACGCCGAGACCCTCTTCGACCGGGCCACCGTCGACCGGCTGCTCGGCGCCTTCGAGCGGCTGCTCACCGCCGCGGTCGCCGACCCGGAGCGCCCCCTCGTCGAACTCACCGCCGTGTCCGCCACCGAGGCCGACACCGCCCTGGAGTGCGGCCCCCCGGCCGTCCGGGAACCCGAGAACCCGCTGGCCACCATCGCCGCGACCGCGGCCGGACGGCCCGAGCAGACCGCGGTGGTCGCCGCCGACGGCACCGGGACGGACTACCGGACACTGCTGGCCCGGGCGGACGACCTGGCCGGCCGGCTGCTGGCGGCCGGCGTCCGCGAGGGCAGCCGGGTGGGCGTCCTGCTGCCCCGCTCGGTCGACCTGGTGGCCGCTCTGCTGGCCATCCTGCGCCTCGGCGCCGTCCACGTACCCGTCGACGTGCTGCAGGGCCCCGAGCGCTGCCGGCTGATCGTCGAGGACAGCGCGCCGGTCGTCCTGCTCACCACCACGGACGACGCCCCGGCGGAGCTCGGCCTGACCGTGCCGACGGTGCTCACCGCCACCGCCCCGGCCGGCGCCGCCGCCGAACTGCCCCCGCTGCCCGCCCCCTCGGCGCAGGCCCCCGCCTACCTGCTCTACACCTCCGGCTCCACCGGCCGGCCCAAGGGCGTGCTGATGCACTCCCTCGCCCTGGCCCACTTCGTGGCCTGGAACGTCGCCGACCACCCCGCGGCCCGCACCCTCCAGTACGCCTCCTGCGGCTTCGACGTCAGCGTCCAGGAGATCCTCACCACGCTGGCCGGCGGCGGCACCCTGCTGCTGATCGAGGAGGAGACCCGCTACGACGTGACGGCGCTGGCCGCCGTGGTCCGCTCCACCCGGGCCGAGCGGCTCCACCTGCCGTACACGCCGCTGGCCGCCCTGGCCGACGCGCTCGGCGAGGAGCCCGTTCCGCACCTGCGGGAGCTGATCTCGGGCGGGGAGCAGGTGCTGGTCACCCCCGGGCTGCGGGCCTTCCTGAGCCGCAACCCCGGCTGCCGGCTGATCAACCACTACGGCCCGACCGAGACCCACGCGCTGACGGCCGGCGAGATCGACCCGGACGGCCCGGAGTACGCGCCGATCGGCCGCCCGACCCCGGGCAGCCGGATCGTGCTGCGCGACCCCGCCGGACGCCGGGTGCCCGCCGGAGCGGTCGGCGAGATCCACGCCCTCGGCGTCCAGGTCGGCATCGGCTACATCGGCCGCGACGAGGAGAGCGCCGCCGTCTTCACCGACACCCCCGACGGCCCGAGCTACCGCACCGGCGACCTCGGCCGCTGGCGCCCGGACGGCCGGCTGGAGTACCTCGGCCGGGCCGACCGCCAGGTCAAGGTGCGCGGCTACCGGGTCGAGCCGGGCGAGATCGAGACCGTGCTGCGCGGCGTTCCCGGCGTGCACGCCGCCGCCGTGACGGCACGCCGCACCGCGGCGGGCACCGTGCTCGCCGGGTACGTCGGATGCTCGGCCGCCGACCTGCCCCGGGTCGCCGACCGGCTGGCCGACCTGCTGCCCGACTACATGGTGCCCGGGCTCTGGGCCACCGTCGGCGCCCTGCCGTTCAACGCCCACGGCAAGCTCGACACCGCCGCCCTGCCGGAGCCGCGCCCGCTCGGCGCGGACGAGCCCCAGGCCGCGCCGGCCACCGAGTTGGAGCGGACCGTGCAACGGCTCTGGGAGGAGGAGCTCGGCCGCCCCGTCGGGGTGGAGACCTCCTTCTTCGACCTGGGCGGGCACTCGCTGGCCGCCACCCGGCTGCTGAACCGGGTCCGCGAGGAGACCGGGCTGCGGATCGGCGTGCTCGACTTCTTCCGCCGCCCGACCGTCCGCGCGATGGCCGCCCACGAGCCGGCCGCCGAGCAGCACCCGGCCCCGGCCTTCGAGGAGGGGACGCTGTGAGCACGGCGGAGGACGTTCGAGGAGAGGACGCGGCGAGCACGGCGGAGGACGGCTGGGCGCGGCTGCTGCGCCTGCTCGACGAACGCGAGATCGTGCTGCGCACCACCGGCGAGCGGCTCGGCTACCTGGCCCCCGCCGGCGCGATGGACAAGGAGGTCACCGGCCTCGTCCGGACCCACCGCGACCGGCTGCTGACCACCCTGACCGGCGCCGGGGAGGCGCTGTCCGCAGCGCCGGCCGGGGTGACCCAGTGGCGGCTGCACAAGGCCCACGGCGACGCGGCCGACCCCGCGGTGTGGAACATCCTCCAGCGGATCACCCTGCGCGGGCCGCTGGAGCCCGGGCGGCTGGCCGCCGCGCTGACGGCGGTCACCGAGCGGCACGAGAGCCTGCGGACCCGGTTCGTGGACACCGAACTCGGCGGGCTCCAGCAGGTGCTGCCGAACACCAAGCTGGACGTCCCGGTCGAGGACCTGCGCGGGCTCGCCCCCGCCGAACGGGACGCGGCCCTCGCCGCGGCCCTGGAGGCCGAGGTCGGCCGCCCGTTCGACCTGACGGCGCCCCCGCTGCTGCGCGCCCGACTGCTGCGCCCGGCGGACCAGGAGTGGGTGCTGCTGCTGACCATCCACCACATCGCCCTCGACGGCTGGTCGCTGGCCACCGTGCTGGCCGACCTGAGCGCGCTCTACCGCACGGGCGGACCGCTGCCGGGAGAGGCCGGCCGGATGACCGACCACGCCTGCTGGGAGCGGACGGTCGTCAACCGGGCCTCCATGGCGGCGGCCGCCGACCACTGGGCCAAGGCCCTCGGCGGCGCCTCGCTCTCGGTGGACGTGCCCACCGACCGGCCCCGTCCCGAACGGCGCTCCGGACACGGTGAGACGGCCGAGTTCCGGATCCCGGCAGCCGTGGCCGAGGAGATAGGGCGCTACGCCGCCGCGCGCTCCGCCACCGCCTCGGCCGTCGTGGTCGCCGCGTTCGCCCGGCTGCTCGGCTCGCTCAGCGGCGCGCCGGAGGTGCTGATCCTGCTCTCCAACGCCAACCGCCGGCGGCCGGTCGACGAGCAGGTGGTCGGCCTGCTCACCAGCAGCATGCCGATCCTGGTGCCGACCCGGGGCGAGAGCGGGTTCGCGGGCCTGGTGGACCGCGCCGCCGAGGCGATCGCCTCCGCCCTCGACCACTCCCTGATGCCGTTCGGCCTGCTGGTCGAACCGCTGCGGGAGCGCGGCGTCCCCATGCCCGTCGGGTACCCGCAGATCGTGCTCGCCGTGCAGAGCACCCCGCCCATCGCCCTCGACCTCCCCGGCCTGACCGCCGAGATCGAGGACATCCCCGGCCACTCCGCCCGCGCCGACTGCGCGTTCTCGCTCACCCCGGACGCCGACGGCTACCTGGGTCAGGTCGAGTACGACGCCGACCTGTTCGACCCGGGCACCGTCCGGGGCTGGCTGGACGCCCTGGTCGCGGACCTGGCCCGGCAGTTGGAGGTCCCGCTCGCATGACACCCGGTGGGCCCCGGTGGACGGTACGCCGTCCAC
>NZ_JBSHAP010000053.1:0-59040 GCF_053611565.1 Kitasatospora sp. NPDC054795 | reverse complement strand
GCCCACCCCCGAACGGGGGTGGGCGCCGCTTCGTGCATTGTCGGTGTGACCTGGTAGTACTTGGTGGCGATGAGCAGCACAGGGGAGAACGGGGCCGCCGAGCCGGAGCAGCTGGCGTTCATCCGGGAGACGGTCAAGCGGGCCAAGCCGCGCACCTGGCACGGGGCCAAGCGGGCCGAGCACCTGCCGGTGGCCCGGGTCGTGGTGGACAAGGGCGTGCTCACCATCGACAAGCTCTTCGACTACGAGGTGCCGGCCGCCATGGCCGAGGAGGCCCAGCCCGGAGTACGGGTGCGGGTGCGGTTCGGGGCACGGGTGGTGAAGGGCCAGCGCGAGGGCGGGGAACTGCACGACGGGTTCATCGTCGCCCGGCTGGAGAAGAGCGACTTCGCCGGACCGCTCGCCCCGCTGGCCCAGGTGCTCTCGCCCGAGCCGGTGCTCACCCCGCAGCTGCTGCGGCTGTGCCGGACCGTCGCCGACCGGTACGCCGGGACACTGGCCGACGTGCTCCAGCTGGCCGTCCCGCCCCGGCACGCCAAGGCCGAGGCCGAGCCCTCGCCGCCGCCGCTGCCGCGCCCGGCCGCCCCGGCCCCCGGCGGCTGGCAGCGCTACCCGGCCGGGCCCGACTTCCTCGCCGCGCTCGCCGGGGGCGGCGCGCCGCGCGCGGTCTGGGCGGCGCTGCCCGGCCCCGGCTGGCCGTACGAGATCGCCCGGGCGGTGGCCGCGACCCTCGCCGGCGGCCGCGGCGCGCTGGTCGTGCTCCCGGAGGGGCGCTCGGTGGCCCGGGTCGACCAGGCGCTGACCGAACTGCTCGGCCCCGGGATGCACGTGGCGCTGGAGGCCGACCTCGGCCCGCGCGAGCGCTACAAGCGCTGGCTCGCGGTGAGCCGCGGCTCGGTGCACGCGGTGATCGGGACCAGGGCCACCATGTTCGCGCCGGTCCGGGACCTCGGACTGGTCGTCGTCTGGTCGGACGGGGACGGCAGTCACAGCGACCCGCGCGCCCCGCACCCGCACGTGCGCGAGGTGGCGCTGCTGCGCGCCGCCGAGGAGGGCGCGGCGGTGCTGCTCGGCGGGCACGCGGTGACGGTGGAGGGCGCCCAGCTGGTCAGCACCGGCTGGGCGCGCCCGCTGGTCGCGGACCGGGAGACGGTGCGGCAGGTCGCGCCCCGGGTGCGGACCGTCACCGACCAGGACCAGCACCGGGACGCCGCCGCCCAGGCCGCCCGGCTGCCCTCGGTTGCCTGGGAGGCCGCCCGGGAGTCGCTGGCCGCCGGGCACCCGGTGCTCATCCAGGTGCCCCGGCGCGGCTACGTGCCCCGGCTGGCCTGCGGGCGCTGCCGGACCCCCGCGCGCTGCCGACGCTGTGAAGGGCCGCTGGAGGCGCCCTCGGCGGACGCCCCGCTGTGCTGCGGCTGGTGCGGGGAGGCGGAGAACGACTGGCACTGCCCCGAGTGCGGGTCCTTCCGGCTGCGGGCCCAGGTGGTCGGGGCCCGGCGGACGGCCGAGGAACTCGGCAAGGCGTTCCCGCGCCTCCCGGTGCGGACCTCGGGCCGGGAGGCGGTGCTCACCACCGTGCCCGACGAGCCCTCACTGGTGATCTCCACACCCGGTGCGGAGCCGGTCGTGGAGGGCGGCGGGTACGGGGCCGCGCTGCTGCTGGACGGCTGGGCGCTGCTCGGCCGGCCGGACCTGCGGGCGGGGGAGGAGACGCTGCGGCTCTGGCTCGCGGCGGCCGCGCTGGTGCGGCCCTCGACGGACGGCGGGACGGTGGTCGTGGTGGCCGAGCCCTCGGCCCGTCCGGTACAGGCGCTGGTGCGCTGGGACCCACTGGGGCACGCCGGGCTGGAGCGGGACGAACGGGCCCAGCTGCACTTCCCGCCGGTCTCCCGGATGGCCTCGGTGAGCGGGACCCCCTCGGCGGTGACGGACCTGCTGAACCTGATCCGGCTGCCCGAGGGGGCGGACGTGCTCGGGCCGGTGCCGGTACCGGCGCTGCGGGGGGAGGAGCAGGAACGCGCGCTGCTGCGGGTGCCGCCCGGGCAGGGGGCCGCGCTGGCGGCGGCGCTCAAGGCGGCGCAGATCGCGCGGATCGCGCTGCGGACGGCGGAGCCGGTGCGGGTGCGGGTGGATCCGACGGACATCGGCTGAGCGGCGTCGGCCGGGGGCTGGTCGGGGCCTGGTCGGGGCCTGGTCGGAGTCGGATGGCTTGGGCCTTGGTCGGGCCGGGGGCTTGGTCGGGGTCGGGGGTGGTGGTCCGGTGGGTTTCGGACCCAGTGGGCGGGTGGGGCGGGGTGAGTGGGCCACCCCGCCCCGGACGGCCCGGCTGCGGCGGCTCGGTCAGCCGCGCAACGGGATGCCGGGTCGGTCCGCCTGGGGGCGGTCGGCGGGGGTGCCGCGGTCGGGCGTGCCGCAGTCGACGGGGGTGCGCTCCATCGGGCCGCGGTCGAGTGCGGTGCGGTCGATCGTTGCCCGCTCGATCGCGGTGCGGTCCATCGTGCTGCGCTCCAGAGCGCCGCGGTCCAGGCTGCTGCGGTCCAGGCCGCCCTGGCGGGCCGCCGGGACGGTCGTGGCCAGACCGGTGCGCTCGACGGCCGGGGGCAGCTCGTCGACGCGGTCCGGGCGGCTCTGGCCAGGGACGCCACCGCTCGCGGCGAGGAGCTCGCTGGTCGGGCGGCGCATGCCGTAACGCCGGTGCACGGCCTGCTTGGTGACCCCGAGGGCGGAGCCCACCGAGTCCCAGGAGAAGCCCAGCGCCCGGTCGAACTCGACCGCCGCCGCCACCAGGGTCTCCACGCTCTCCCGCAGTTCCTGCGCCAGGCGCACGGTCGGCGCCGGCGCGCGCCCGTACACCACGAAGCCGGCCGAGGTGCTCGGTCGGCGCGGACGGTAGACGTTGCCCAGTTGAGCGGTGAGCGTCCGCAGCGCGTCGACCTGCCGCCTCACCCGCTCGATGTCCCGCACCAGCAGGTGCAGGCTCGCCCGCGCCCGTGCGTCGTGGTTGATCTGCTCGGCCATGGCCTACGTGCCACCTTCCGTACGGTTCGACTCGGCCGGCACGCGGTGTCCCGTGCGCCCGGCCCGGTCAATCTCTCTTGACCAACGCCGAAGCGGGGGCCGGGGTAACGCGGCTGGGCACAGTCGGGCCGTGCCGGCCGCCGATCCGGGCCCCGGGGAAGCCCCCGGCGGACGGCCGCAGGGGTTGCATAGACTGGCGGGTGAACCAGCGGCCGACCGCAGCCCGCGCCCCTACGGACAGGAGCCCGTACCCCGTGGCGATCCAGCCGATCCGTCTCTTCGGAGACCCAGTCCTGCGGTCCACCGCGAAGCCGGTGACCACCTTCGACAAGGAACTGCGCAAGCTGGTCCACGACCTCACCGACACCATGCTGGACGCTCCCGGAGCCGGCCTCGCCGCGCCCCAACTCGGCGTCTCCCTGCGGGTGTTCACGTACCACGTGGACGGCGTCACCGGGCACCTGATAAACCCGGACCTGTCGCTGAGCGAGGAGGAGCAGGACGGCCCCGAGGGTTGCCTGTCGCTGCCAGGCCTGCGCTACGACACCAAGCGCGCGTACGGCGTGGTGGCCAGGGGCTTCAACATGTACGGCGATCCGGTGACCTTGGAGGGCACACAGCTGCTCGCCCGGTGCATCCAGCACGAGACCGACCACCTGGACGGCATCATCTTCATCGACCGGCTCGACCGCGAGCAGCGCAAGGCCGCGCTGAAGGCGATCCGGGAGGCGGACTGGGACGGCGGGTCGGCTCCGGTGGTCAAGGTCTCGCCGCACAGCACCTTCGGTTCCGCCCGCTGACTTCCGCCGGTTCCGGCTGATTTCCGCTGACGTCGGCCGGGCTCGGCCGACTTCCGCCGGCTCCTCGCCGACTCCGGTCGGGTTCCGCCGGCTTCTCGAACTTCTTTTTGCAGAAAGGCCCTTGATGCGACTCGTCTTCGCCGGCACCCCCGAGGTCGCCGTTCCCGCCCTGGACGCCCTGCTCGCTTCGGACCGGCACGAGGTCGTCGCGGTGGTCACCCGCCCGGACGCTCCGGCCGGGCGCGGACGCAAGCTGGTCGCCAGCCCCGTCGCCCAGCGCGCCGAGGAGGCCGGGATCGAGGTCCTCAAGCCGGTGAAGCCGAGCGACCCGGACTTCGTCGCCCGGCTCACCGAACTCGCGCCCGACTGCTGCCCGGTGGTCGCCTACGGCGCCCTGCTGCGCCCCGGCACGCTGGAGATCCCCACGTACGGCTGGGTCAACCTGCACTTCTCGCTGCTGCCGGCCTGGCGCGGCGCGGCCCCGGTCCAGCACGCGGTGCTGGCCGGCGACGAGGTCACCGGCGCGTCCACCTTCCTGATCGAGCGGGGCCTGGACTCCGGCCCGGTCTACGGCGTCATCACCGAGGAGATCCGCCCGGCCGACACCAGCGGCGAGCTGCTCACCCGGCTCTCGCTCTCCGGCGCGCGACTGCTCGCGGCCACCATGGACGGCATCGAGGACGGCTCCCTGCACGCCGTGCCGCAGCCGGCCGAGGGCGTCACGCTCGCGCCGAAGATCACCGTCGAGGACGCGCGGATCGACTGGAGCCACCCCGCGCTGCGGATCGACCGGGTCGTGCGCGGCTGCGCGCCGGCGCCGGGCGCCTGGACGGAGTTCCGGGGCGAGCGGCTGAAGGTCACCGGGCCGGTCCGGCTGCTGCCGGACTCCGCCGAGCTGGCGCCGGGCGAGGTCGCGATGGCGGGCAAGAACAGCGTCCGGGTCGGCACCGGCAGCCACGACGTGGAGCTGGGGGAGGTGCGTCCGCAGGGGAAGAAGGAGATGCGGGCCGCCGACTGGGCCCGGGGCGCGCGGCTGGAGGAGGGGGAGCGCCTCGGGGGCTGACGCTCCGGTTTGGCGCTACTGTTCGTTTGAGATCGATTGAGATCACCCTTGTTCGTTCAAATCTGTTGTTCGTCCGAGTTCGTCGATAACCACCGCAGCACCTTGAGGCACCTGTGACCACCCCCAGCGCCAACCGCGCCCCCCGCCCGCACCGCCGCCCGAAGAAGGACCCGGCCCGGATCGTCGCGTTCCGCGCCCTGCGCGCCGTCGACGAGCGGGACGCGTACGCCAACCTGATCCTGCCCTCGCTGCTCCGCGAGGCCGAGCAGAAGGGCATGGACCGGCGCGACGCCGCCCTCGCCACCGAGCTGGTCTACGGCACCCTGCGCCTGCAGGGCACCTACGACGCGATCATCGCCGCCTGCATCGACCGGCCGCTCGGCAAGGTCGACCCGCCGGTGCTGGACGTGCTCTCGCTCGGCGCGCACCAGCTGCTCACCACCCGCATCCCCAGCCACGCGGCCGTCTCGGCGACCGTCGAACTGGCCCGGGTGGTGCTCGGCGACGGCAAGGCCAAGTTCGTCAACGCCGTACTCCGCCGGATCAGCGCCCACGACCTGGACGCCTGGATCGAGAAGGTCGCCCCGCCGTACGACAAGGACGCCGAGGACCACCTGGCCGTCGTCCACTCGCACCCGCGCTGGGTCGTCTCCGCGCTCTGGGACTCGCTCGGCCGCTGGCAGCCGGACGCCTCCGGGCGCACCGCGATGGAGGAGCTGCTGCGGGCCGACAACGAGCGGCCCGAGGTCACCCTGGTCGCCCGCCCCGGCCGGGCCACCGTCGGCGAGCTCGCCGAGGCGCTGCCGGAGGCCGAGCCGGGCCGCTGGTCCCCGTTCGCGCTGAGGCTCGCCGAGGGCGGCGACCCGGGATCGATCGCGGCAGTGCAGGAGAACCGGGCGGGCGTTCAGGACGAAGGCAGCCAGCTGGTCGCGCTGGCGCTGGCGGCGGCGCCGCTGGAGGGGCCGGACCGGCTCTGGCTGGACGGCTGCGCCGGCCCCGGCGGCAAGGCCGCGCTGCTCGGCGCGCTCGCCGCCGAGCGGGGCGCGGCCCTGGTCGCGAGCGAGAAGCAGCCGCACCGGGCCCGGCTGGTGGCGCGGGCGCTGGCCGGCAACCCCGGCCCGTACACCGTGATCGCGGCCGACGGGACGCGCCCGGCCTGGCGGTCCGGTGGCTTCGACCGGGTGCTGGTCGACGTGCCGTGCTCCGGCCTCGGCGCGCTGCGCCGCCGCCCGGAGGCGCGCTGGCGGCGCCGGCCGGCCGACGTCGCGGCCTTCGGCCCGCTCCAGCGGGACCTGCTGCGCTCGGCGATCGAGGCCACCCGGGTCGGCGGCGTGGTCGGCTACGCGACCTGCTCGCCGCACCTCGCGGAGACCCGCGCAGTCGTGGACGACGTGCTGCGGGCCGAGGACGGCCGGGTCGAGTGGATCGACGCGCGGCCGCTGCTGCCCGGTGTCCCGGCGCTCGGCGACGGGCCGGACGTGCAGCTGTGGCCGCACCTGCACGGGACCGACGCGATGTACCTGGCGCTGCTGCGCCGCACCGCCTGAGGCCCTTCCGGTGTCGCCTCCCCGCGGCGGGGAGGCGACACGGGCGGCTCGCTCCGTCAGGGATCCGCCGTCGGCCCGGGGTGGGTTGACACCGCGACAGGCGTCGGTTTCCATGGTTCTCGTGTAGCCGCTCGGCTGCATGATCTTTGGGGGGCAGGCTTCGTCGCGTCGCGCGGCGGAGCCGGGGAAGCAACCCCACGAGACATGCGGCGCGATGCGGCTGTTCTGCGTGCTGGGCGCGTTCCCCGGCGGCTGCCCTCCCGGACCGTGGGAGACGCGCAGTGTCATCGGAGATTCAGCGGCCGCAGCGGGAGCCCGCCGGCTCGGGGAACGGTGCCCGGGGATCCGGGGTGCGCCGGGCCGTGACGGACAGCCGGAAGCTCGACCTGATCGCCCTGATGGCGATCCTGGCGGTGTGCACCCTGATCTGCCTGACGGCCGGTGCGGGGGCGCTCCAGGCGGTCATCGGCGCGGCGGGCGTCCTGTTCGCCGCCTGGCGGACGCCCCGGCGCTCCGGGCGCTCCGGGCGCTCCGGGTGGGAGGGCGAGCACCGGCGCGGGCCCAACGAGCCCCACCGGTCCCAAGGGTCCCAGGGGCCTCGCGGGTCTCGCGGGTCTCGCGGGTGAGGGGGCTTGCACCTCCCGTGGGGGGAGGTAGCAGGGTGGTGCCATGAACGGCGACACGACGTACACCATCGGTGAGCTGGCCCGGCGGACGGGGCTGACGGTCAAGACCGTCCGCTTCTACTCGAACCAGGGGATCGTGCCGCCGGCCGACCGCAACCCGGCCGGCCACCGGCGGTACGGCGCCGACGCCGTCGCCCGCCTGGAACTGGTCCGCACCTTGCGGGAGCTCGGGCTCGGACTGCCCGCTGTCCGGCGGGTGGTGGAGCGCGAACTGACGCCGGCCGATGTCGCCGCCGCGCAGGCGGAGGCGATCGACGTCCAGATCCGGGTGCTGCGACTGCGGCGGGCCGTGCTCGTGACGGTGGCCAGGCTCGGGTCGACACCTGAGGAGTTGACGCTCGTGCACCAGTTGGCCCGGCTCACGGAGGACGAACGGGGGCACCTGATCGGGGAGTTCCTGGCGGGGGTGTTCGGCGGGATCGGGGACGGTGGGACAGGGGACGGCGGGACAGGGGGCGGTGGGATCGGGAACGGCGGGCGGTTCGCCGCCGTGGCGCGCTCGTTGACGCCGGAGCTGCCGGAGGAACCGTCGGTCGAACAGGTCGAGGCCTGGGTGGAGTTGGCGCGGCTGGCGGGGGACACCGGGTTCCGGGCGCTGCTGCGCGGGCTCGCCGAGGCCGAGGCGGCCGAGGCGCAGGTGGCGGAGGGGGAAGCAGGGGCGGCGGAGGGGGTGGCCGGGGCGGTGCGGGCCGCTGCGCATGTGCCGAGGCCCGGACTGGCCGTGGCAGTGAGGGAGTTGGCCGGACCGGCGGTCGCGGCCGGGGTGGAGCCGGAGTCGGTGGAGGCGGCGGCCGTCGTCGCGGAGTTGGTGGAGCGGTACGGGCGGTGGTGCGTGGGGGCGGTGCCGGGAGATGCCGGGGCGCTGCGTGACCGTTTAGCGGAGCGGCTGGGGGCGATGGCCGATCCGCGGCGGGAGCGGTACCTGGAGCTGCTGGCGGTGGTCAACGGATGGGCTGAACCGGAGAGTTGGGCGGCCGAGGTGAAGTGGGCGGTGCGCGCCGTGGCGTGAGCCGGCGCGGGGCGTCGGAGGCGCGCGGTGTCGGGTGCGGGCGTGGTGGGGGGTACCGGAGGGTGGGGTGGGGCTATCGGCGGGCGGGGCCGGGGAAGGTGGTGAGGAAGGCGTGGGCCTGGGCGCGGAGGTGGTCGACCGGCGGGTCCTCGCAGATCACCTCCAGGCCGATTCCGGTCGCCCGGCCCAGGTCGTAGTAGGACTGGTAGGCGAGGTACGGGCGGTGGTCGTCGGTGGGGTCGAGGCCGACGGCGAAGGTCGCGAAGTGCGGCTGCTGCTTGCCCTCGGCCCGGGCCGAACCGGCGCGGGAGAGCTGCCATTCGAACTCGTACGGCTCGGGGTCGGCGGGCAGGTCCAGCAGCGCCTGGGCGAGCCGGCGGACCTCGTCCGGGTTCGAGAAGGGGATCGACTCCGACCAGGAGGGGGCGGAGGCGAGCAGCTCCCAGTCGTCGCCGTTGTGGCCGACGGTCAGGGCCCACTCGCCGTTCGGGTCCTGCCAACGGCAGCTGATGATCGGGTCCACGGCGGTCAACCTCCCTGTGGCACTGGATCGTTCGTACCTCCTCATCGTGGCACACCGGGCGGCCCGGGGGCCTCGGCCGTGAGCCGTCCTCGGGCCCGCTGCCAGGCCTCCTGGAGCGTGCGGTAGCCGAGGACGGTGATGCCGAGCTCGGTGAGCAGCCGGCGGGCCCCGGGGGAGACGAGGAACGCGTGGTCGGTGCGCCGGACGCGCCAACCGTCGTCCGGGGCGTGGCGGTTCGGGTCTGTCCTCGGGTCGGCCGTGCCGGGGTGCAGGGCCCACTCGGTGAGGCCCGGGGGGAGCGCGGCGAGCAGGCGGGCGTAGTGGGCGGGCTTGTCGTCCAGGGGGACGGTGAAGCTGTCGAGGAAGCCGTGGTCCACCACCGGCAGGCCCTGCGCGCGCAGCCGGGCGAGTGCGGGCGGCAGCCAGACCCGGACCGCCAGGCCGTACTCGGCGCCGAGGCCGAGGGTGAGGTCGAGGACGTCCTCGCGGCCGCCGTCGGCCAGGCAGTGGAAGTCGAGGTGGGTCGGGGCGAGGCCGGCCGCCGCGACCGCGTCGATCTGGGCGCGGAACTCGCGCTCGACGTCGTCGAGTCGGGCCCGGGCGAGCAGTGCGGCGCGTCCGGCGGGGGTGGGGGCGAAGAACCCTCCGGAGGCGTCGAGGAGGGAGGGCACCCGGTCACGGGCGGCGAGCGGCCCCCAGCGGCGGTCCGCGGACTCGCAGACCAGCGTGAGGTGGACGCCGAAGGGGACCTCAGGGTGCCGGCGCAGCAGCCGGAGCGCGTGCGGCGCGGCGGCGCAGGGCGTCATCAGGCTGCAGGAGGCGGCGATGCCGTTCCGGACGGCGTCGACCACGGCGAGGTTGACGGACTCGTCCAGGCCGAGGTCGTCGCAGTTGAGCAGCAGGAGGCGGGCGTCGGGCGGGTGGCCGAGGAGGTGGTTGGCGGTGGGGGGCGTGGGTGAGTGCTGGGGTGTGGGTGTGGGTGTGGTGTCGGCTGCGGGCATGGACGCAGTCTGTCCCGCCGGTGGGGATGGATGCGCGGGGTTTCCGGGCGACGCGGTCGGGCGGGGTGGGCGTCCTGCGGGACGGCGAGAGCGGAGGGTGGGTCGACCGGAGGGTGGGGCGGCGTGGGGCGGGCGGAGGGTGGGTCGGTCAGTCGGCGGCGGGTGCCGGGTGCCAGGGGCGGTCGGGGCGGGTGCGGACCGGGGCGGAGGTGAGCCGCAGCGCGTACACCTCGCGGTCGGTGGCCTCGTACGGGACCTGACCGAGGTAGGCGTGGCCGGTCAGATGGCACCAGGCGGGGAGGTCGAGCGGGGCGGCGGGGTCGGTGGTGTGGATGTGGACCACGGCGCCGGCCGGGAGTTGCGCGATCCGCGCGCGCAGCTTGAGCAGCAGCTGGACGCAGAGCAGGCCGGTGCCGTCGACGGTGAGGTCGGGGGCGCCGGCCTTGGCGGCGTCGGGGGTGGCGGCGTCGGGTGCGGTCATCGGGGGGTCTCCTGGGTGATGCGCCAGAGGCGGCGGGGCAGTTCGCCCTCCTCGAAGGGATGGACGTCGGTCAGGCGCCAGCCTTCGGCGAGCGCGTCCACCAGCTCGCGGGGGAAGAAGTGGACGGCGAAGCCGCCGTGCTCCCAGATGTCGTCCCCGTGGCCGGTGCCGGCGCCGTAGTGGGCGTCGCCGGTGTGGCGGACGGTGTAGACGAAGGTGCCGCCCGGGCGCAGGACCCGGCGGACCTGGGCGACGAGCGCCTCGATCTCCTCGGTGGAGAGCGCCATGCAGAGCAGCATGTGGGCGAAGACCGCGTCGACGGAGGCGTCGGGAAGGGGCAGCGGGTCGCGGACGTCATGGGCGAGGACCGAGAGCCGGTCGGCCAGTCCCTGGTCCGTGGCGGCGGTGCGCAGCTGGTGCAGGGCGGTCGGGCTGAAGTCGGCGGCCAGCACGCGGAAGCCGGTACGGGAGAGGTGCAGCGCGTCGCGCCCGTGGCCGGCGCCGAGTTCCAGTACGTCCCGGGCTCCGGCGGCGGCGAACACCTCGGCGGCGTACTCGGCGGGGGCCGAGGGCCGCTCGCCGTACATGCCCGGGTTGGCGGCGTAGGTCTGCTGCCAGTGCGCGCGTTGGGCGTCGGCGAGGGCGCTTTCCAGGCCGGGCCCGGTGCCGGGGGTGTCGGTCATGGTGCTGCCCTTCGCGGGGTGGTGCAGTGCGTGCGGTGCTGTCGGTGCTGTCGGTTCGGGTGGTGCGGGCGGTACGTGTCGTGCGGGGCCAGCCTAGGAGGTGGGGTCCGACGGCGGGACTGGCGGGGGTGGTGGCGGTGCGTGCGGGCAGGGTGGGCGGGTGGTGGGTGCGGGTCCGGGCGGATCAGGTGAGGCGCTGGCCGGGGGCGGTTCCGCCGAGGCGGGTGAGCAGGGTGGACAGCCGGCCGAGGTCCTCGGGGCTCCACTGCTCGGCCGCGAAGTGGTCGGCGGCGACCTGGCGGGCGGTGTGCAGCATCTCGGCGAGACGCTCACGGCCGGTCGGGGTGAGGGCGGCGTAGGCGACCCGGGCATCGCGGGCGGCGGTCTCGCGGGCGACCAGGCCGATCCGCTCCAGCGGTGCGAGGCCGCGGGTCACGCCGGAGGCGGTGAGCCCGAGGGCTTCGGCGAGGTCGACCCGGCGCATCCGGCCGCCGGGGGCCTGGGAGAGGTGGAGCAGCACCGTGAAGTCGGCCAGGCTGACGCCGTGCAGGCCGCTGAGGCTCGCGTCGAAGCGCTTGACCACGGCCGTCTGGGCACGGACCAGCCGCAGGGCGGTGTCCAGCGGGTCGGGGCTCGGGCCCGGCGTGGCCGGTGCGGTCGCGGTCTGCTGCACGGATCCCACCTGCTTCGATCGGTCCGGCTGCTCGGGTTGGACCGGCTGGTCTGTCATTGCCACCTCCTTGACTGCTCAAGTATATCCCGGGAGGAAGCCGTCAAGGAGGTGGCGGAGGGGGAGGGGTCGGCTCAGCGACCGGTGGCGGCGGCGCGGCGCTGACGCTTGCCGAGCGGCGCCTGGGAGAGGTCCTCGGCCTGGGAGCGGAGGTTCTTGCAGCCGTAGCCGCGTTCGGTCAGCCAGTCCCGCGCCGACTGCTCGGCTCGCTCGGTGGCCTCCAGGATGTCCTCCTCGGCCTCGCCCTCGTCGAGGAAGCGGAAGGTGAAGGCGGCCCGTGCGGAGAGGTCGTAGCTGAGGTGGCCCTCGCGGGTGAAGGCGGCGTGCAGCACGTCGTGCGCGGGTGCGGCGGCGAGCAGTTCGGCGCGCTGTTCGTCGGCGAGGCCGTCGAAGACGCCGCGCACCATGATGCGGAAGGTTCGAGTGGTCATCCCCCGACCATAGGCAGCACGGACCGCCGGCCGCCAACACGATTTCGGCGGCGCGGTGGCGCGGCGGCCCGATCCGGGTGATCGATCCGGTGATCGAGCGGCAGCGCGGACCCGGCGGGTGCGCCGGGTGGATGCGGTCGGGCGGGTGTGGTCGGGTTTGGACGCGGTCAGCCGGGGGTGAGTGCTTCGGCGAGGCCGTCCGCGTACCGGGTGAGCCGGGCGAGCTCGGGGCCTCCCCGGGCACGCCGGAATCCGTGCCGTCGGCCCCGGAAGGCGGCCTGGACGGCGTGGAGTTGGGTCCAGCGGCGGGTGCGTTCGCGGTCCAGCCCGGCGGCCTCGGTGAAAACGTCGAGCGCGCGGAGGACGGCGCGGCGCACATCCGTCGCGTTGAGCAGGGTCGTCGCGTCGACCAGGGTCAGGGCGTGGACGGTGAGCAGGGTGCCGCCGTCGTGGGCCCGGTCTCCCACGCAGCCCTTGGGGTCCACGGCCAGCCAGGGTGCGCGCTCGGCCCGCAGGATGTTGCGGGGGTGGAGGTCGCCGTGGACGAGCACCTCCGGCTGGACGCGGGCGAGGTCGCGGACGGTCGCGAGGGCGGCGCCCACCGCGCGGGCCGACAGGGCGTGGGGCAGGGAGGCCGCGTCGGTGCGCAGCCGGTCCTCCCAGCCGGCCGCCTGCTCGCTCAGCCGGGGCAGGCCCGGTGGTGCCGGGACGGTGAGCCGGCGGCTGAGCCGCCCGGCGGCCGTCAGCACCTCGTCGCCGTCCCGGACCTCCGCGAGCGTCGTCGGGCCCGCCCGTTCGAGCAGCATCGCGAAGCGCTCGTCGTCCCGTTCGTACAGCCGGACGGCTCCCCGGCCCGCCCACACCGCGAGGGCGTCCGGCTCGTGCACGTTGCCCGAGTGGGGGAACGACACCTTCAGCACGGCCGCGCGCCCGGCTGCCTGACGGACCGGGAGGATCAGGCCGACGCCGCCGTGGGTGGCGGCGCCGTCCGGCACGCAGTGCCAGCGTTCCAGCAGTTCGGCGGCGAGACCGGGGAGTTCGGCGATCCAGGTCGCGCCGGGGGCTCCCTCGCGGTCGACGGTGGTGCGGGCGAGCCCGCCGGGAATGCTGATCATTCGGGTCCTTTCGACGGTGGGGGAGGAGGGGGGTCGGTGCGGTCGCTGGTTCGGTCGGGCTCAGGGCGCGAAGGGCCCGAAGGTCGTGGCGGCGAGGCGGAGCGCCGGTGCCGGGGTGCCGGTCCCGGCGCCGACGGAGTAGACCAGCCTCCTGCGCAGGTCCGGGGTGGTGAAGAAGCCGTCGGAGTACCCGAGGTCGTGCCCGGTCTTGCCCCAGAGCACCGTGCCGTCCTGTAGGGGGATGGCCATCAGCCCGGCGCTGTAGCAGGCCCGTCCCTTGTCCGGACCGAACTGGCACTCGCCGGCTCCGCGCACGGGCAGCAGCCGGCCGGAGGCGTCCCGCGGCAGGATGAGCAGGTCGTTCAGCTGCTGGGGCGGCAGGAGTTCGCCGTCCAGCAGGGCGCGCAGGAAGACGTCCAGGTCGGCCGGGGTGGACACCATCGACTCCGAGTTGCCGCCCTGCTCGGAGACGTCGATCGGGGCGCCGGCCCTGTCGGTGAAGTAGCCGGTCAGGTGGGGCTCGGGCATCGTCGGCCTGCCTTCCGGCACCTCGGTGTGCCGCAGGCCGAGCGGCTTCAGGATGCGGGCCGTCACCTCTTCCCTGATCGTGTGCCCGGTCACCTGCTCGATGATCCGGCCCGCCAGCCGGTAGTTGAAGTTGTTGTACTCCTGGGCGGAGCCCGGGGCGAAGGACGGAGTGACCTTGTGCCCGTCCTCGGGGTGGAGCGTCTTCTGGACGACCTGGTCGAGCGTCTCCAGCCCGAAGCGGCGCGCTATCAGTTCGTCGGGATCCTGGGTGTTCGGACCCTCGACGGCCTGTGGCAGTCCGCTGGTGTGGTCGAGGAGTTGACGGACGGTGATCGGCAAGGTGAAGTCGGCGGGCAGCGTGCCGGGCAGGTACCGCTGGACGGTGCCGTCCAGGGAGATCCGCTGTTCGGCGGCGAGCTGGAGCACCACCGCGGCGACGAAGGTCTTGTTGATGCTGCCGATCCGGAACGCGGCGTTCGACGCCACCGGCCGCCCGCTCACCGGATCGCCGGCACTGCCGCGCCAGGCCCGGCCGTCGACCGTCACCCGGGCGATCACGCCCGCCGCAGGGTCCCCCGGCCGGTGGGCGATCGCGGCATCGAGGACGACCGGATCGGGACCGCCGGGCGGCGCCTGGCCGAGGGCGGGTGCGGCAGGCACGGCCGTGAGGAGCAGGGCGGCGAGGCCGAGCGCGAGGGCGGCGGGCTTGGTGACGGGCATGAGTTCTCCGGTGTCGTGAGGACGGGTGAGGGGCGGAGTGATCCGCCCCGGAGAACACGAAGCTGACGGGCATTCAGTTGCATCCGGTCGGCGCGGAGGTGGAGATCGTGGTCGTGGAACACGGTGGAGACTCCCTTCCACGGCGGCCCGGATGGCCGCCGTCGCGGTGACTCCAAGACTGATCGCCGGAACCCCGTTCGCGCATGTGCCGATCGGCAGGAATGCGGCGGGAAAGCGACCGGGCCTCCCCTGCCGATCGGCAGGGGAGGCCCGGGGGCGGGAGGGTGCGGGACGGTGCGGGGTGCGGCGGGGCCGGGGCCTAGACCCGGGCCGGGAGCCGGGTGCAGACCGCTCCCGTCATCAGCGGTGCGGGCTCGGCGCCCAGGGTGGCGAGGGTGAACGCGGTGGTCAGCGCGCTGATGTCGCGGGACTCGCGGATCAGCAGGTGGTTGGCGCCCGGGGCCTCGTACCGCGCGAGGTCCGGGACGACCCGCCGGGCGCGCAGCGCGTACTCCAGGGACTGGGTGGCACTGGCCGAGCTGTGGTCCCCGGTGCCGTGGACGATCAGCACCCGCCGCCCGGCCAACTGGTCGACCGGGTCGCCGCTGGGCAGCCAGGGGGCGATCCCGGCAACGCCGACCACGGACGGGTGTCCGGCGCACCAGAAGGCGGCGCGCCCGCCCAGCGAGTTGCCGATCAGGACGACGGGTGTGCCCGGGTACAGCCGGGCCAGCTCGTCGAGCGCCCACAGGGTGTCGACGGCGGTGTCGGCGTCCGCGCCGTTCCAGCCGCCGTGGCGGTAGCGCAGCAGGTGCACCGCGAGGCCGTGCGGACGGCCGCGGTCGGTGAGCTCGGCGGCCAGGTCCCGCAGGCCCAGCTCGGCGACCTTCATCGGTGCGCGCCGACTACGGAGGAATCCGCCCGGCAGCAGCAGGGCGACGCCGGTGACCGGCTCCTCGCCCGGTCGTGGGGTCAGCTCTGCGGTGCGCGGACGCTGCGCTCGGAACACGCGAATTCCCTCCTGATGTGTACAGGCGGATTCTACGGTTCCGAGGACGGGTCCCGGTGCGCGAGGAGGGACCACAGGACCCAGCCGGAGTCCCGGGTGCGCACCACCATGACCTTCGCCCAGCGGGCGCCGAGCGGTGAGGTCCAGGTGTCCACGACCTCGACCAGGTCACCCGAACGGGCTAACCCGACGACGGTCTCCTCGCCGAAGTGGTCGACCCGGACGTTGGCGGCGTTGGCCGACACCTCCCACCAGCCCGCGCCGAGCTCGGGCGGCAGGTCGGTGCCCGCCGTGACGGCCGCCGGGATGAGCAGGATGCCCAGCGCGACCACGGTGGCCGCCGCACGGCCGATCACGGCCACGGGAACCTCCGAGCGGCGTTCCGTGCGGTGCTGCGTGCGGGCAGCGGTGGTGGCGTCGGGATCGGGGGAGGCATGTACAGCAGAACGAGCCGACCGGGCGTCCGCGTACAGTCCGGTGTCGAGGTTGACCCGGTCGGCGCAGCACGGCGCGCGGACCCGGTGCCGCCGGTGCTGCTTCGGATGCCCGGCGCATGTCAACGGTCGCACCGTGGCGCAGGGTTGGCGCGCCCTGGCGAACGGCTGTCGAGTCGACCGGTGCGCTCGGGGTGGGGCCGCGGCCCCGGTCGCGCGGCTCGGTCACTCGGCGTGCTGCTCCGGCAGGAGTTTCTCCCGGGTCTCCCGGAGGAACGCCGCGACGACGTCCGCATCGGTGAGGACGCGGGTGACGACCCGTCCGCCCGGGCCCGATTCGGTGCGCGCCGTGATCCGGAGCTCGCGCGTGTCCTCGGCGGTGACGTCCTGGAGGTCGCTCCACGGCAGCGGGGCCGCGTGGCGGTTGCTGCCGGGGTCGAGGAGGAGCCCCGCGGGCAGCACGGCGAGCACCGTCCCGAACACGACATGCCCCTCCTCCTCGAACCGCTCGTGCAGCGGCGCGGTGCAGCGCGGCATCAGCCCCGCGCGGATGGCCTCGGCCAGCCCCGGTTCGTAACGGCCCGCCAGTTTCGAGACCACGAAAGGGGTTTCGCGGCCGCGCGCCAGGATGACGACGCGGCCGAAGTGCTCGATGCTCAGGTTGCCGCGGAATTCCATCCGGGAGGGTATGTACTCGTAGCTCTCGATGGCCTCCCAGGGCAGGGCGCGGAAGTCGCCGCCGGCGTGGTGGAGGACAAGGCCGCCCTCGTAGCGCGCCACGGCGACCAGCCCGGCGCGCGGCGGCACGTTCTTGTAGGCCCAGGCGGCCGCTACTACGGCGGCGACCGCGAGGACGGCACCCCACCAGGTCCAGCCGGAGGCGGCGAAGACGAGGATGCCGGGCAGTCCCAGGCCCCATTTGCCCACTCCGTCGCCGATCCGGCGGCTCGTCCGGTACAGCCGTCGCCGTTCACCCA
Source organism: Kitasatospora sp. NPDC054795 (assembly GCF_053611565.1). Lineage (NCBI taxonomy): Bacteria > Bacillati > Actinomycetota > Actinomycetes > Kitasatosporales > Streptomycetaceae > Kitasatospora > Kitasatospora sp. NPDC054795. Next base: position 42,285 of record NZ_JBSHAP010000053.1, on the reverse strand, counting down.
GGCCCGCCTCGGCCGCGACCTCGTCGCAGCGGGTGGCACCGCTCATCGCTGACTCTCTCGGCTTTGAGCGCGTCAGTCTAGTCCCGTACTTCGCGGGTCGTTGATTCGTATGGTGTGACCGGTCCGGGAGTGTCCCGGACCGGTCGTGTGGCGTTGATCCGGATGTGTCGATGACTTCCCGGTCCCCGCGGCCACGGTCCCAGCGTCAGCGCCTTGAAGTTGTGGTGACGTCCGTGGTGGAGAAGCGTCTGGGCGCTCTGCCTGTCGCTGCCGAGTTTCTGCGCCGGCTGGATGTGGCCGGGATCGTCGACGAGGTGTGTCCGGGCGGCGCGAGCGCGCATCTGACGCACGGACAGGTCATCGAGGCACTGGTCGCCAACCGGCTGACCTCGCCCGCACCACTGGTGCGGGTCGGGGACTGGGCCCGCACCTGGGCGGTGGAGGAGGTCTTCGGCATCGAGCCGGCTCTGCTCAACGACGACCGTCTGGCCCGGGCCCTGGACGCGATCGCGCCGGAGCTGGACAGAATCGCGGGGACGGTCGGCGCCCGGGCAATCACCGAGTTCGGGATCGACGTGTCGAGGCTGCACTGGGACATGACCAGCATGTCCGTCCATGGCGCCTTCCCTGCCGGGAACCAGGACGAGCAGTACCCGGTCATCGGCTACGGGCGCCCCAAGGACCGGCGGGTGGACCTGAAGCAGGTCCAGGCCGGACTCGCGGTCTCCGCCGATGGCGGCGTTCCTCTCCATGCCCGTGTCTTCGACGGGGGTGCGGCCGAGGTCAGCCAGGTCGTCGGCGCGATGACGGACCTGCGGGGCATGGCCGGTGAACAGAAGTTCCTCATGGTCGCCGATTCCAAGCTGGTGTCCTATACGAATGTCGCCGCACTGCTCGCGGCCGGGGTGGATTTCATCGCACCGGTCCCGGCCGCGCAGGTCAAGGACGAGGTCTACGCAGCTCTGGACCTCGCGCAGGCGCAGGAGGTGGACTGGGTGCCCGAGCGGGACACCGACAAGCCGGCCGCCGAGCAGGAGAGCTACCGGGTGCTGGAGGACATCCACACCATGGCCGGGCGCCGCAAGCGGGATCCGGTGCACCGGGTGCGCCGGATCCTGGTGCACTCCACCGCTGTCGCGGCGGGCCAGCGCCGGGCTCGCGAGAAGCGACTGGCCCGGGCCGGCGAGGAGATGGACAAACTCGCCAGTGCGGCGGGTGGCCAGCACTATCGGACCCACCAGAAGATCACGGCCCGGATCGGGGTCATCGCAGCCAAGCGGCACGTCACCTCCTGCCTGCGCTGGACGATCAACGGAGGCGAAGGCGAACCTCCCGCCTTTCAGTGGCACTTCGACCAGGACGTCCTGGACGCCGAGGCCGCGGTGGACGGCTGGTGGGCGCTGCTGACCAGCATCCCGGCCGAGAAGGCCGGCGCGGCCCAGGTGCTGATCCATTACAAGGGCCAGGGCTCGGTCGAACGGCGTTATCACGACTTCAAGGGCCCCCTCGCGGTCGCGCCGGTCTTCGTCCAGCACAACCGGCGTGTCGCCGCGCTGATCCAGGTGATCTGCCTGGCCCTGCTCGTCTTCTGCCTGATCGAGCGGCAGGTCAGACGCGCTCTGGGCCCGGAAGAGACCATGGCCGGCCTCTATCCGGACAACCGACGGGTCCGGCCCACCGGCCGGATGATCCTCTACCACCTCGGCGAACTCACCCTGCGGATCGGCAACGTCACCGACCCGCCAACCGTCCAGATCAACCGTGGCGTCCAACTCCACCTCCTCGACCTCCTCGACACCGACATCACACAAACCCGCTGGCCACAGACCTGAAACAACGACCCGCGAAGTCCGGGTCTAGTCGGGGTGGCAGGACGGTCGGGTCGGGTGGGTTTCGAAATCCGTTGCGCGCAAAGGCTGGTAACACTGTTTCCCCCCGGTTGCCTTGTTACCCATGAGCACGCCCTGCCAGGACGCGCAGCGGGTCGGCCAGGATGCCGTGCGCGCCGTGATCCTCGACTGCGCCATCGCCCTCCTCGTCGCCGAAGGCCCCGCCGCACTGACCGTGCGCCGGATCGCCGCCGAGATCGGCTCCTCGACCAAGGTGCTGTACACGATGTTCGGCGGGAAGGAGGGGCTGCTGGACGTGCTGTACCGGGAGGGCTTCGCGCGGCTGCGCCGGGCTCAGGAGAAAGTCCCGCGCGGGGAGGACCCGTTGGCCTATCTGATCGAGATCGGCCGGGCCTACCGGGAGCGGGCGATCGCCGAACCCGCCTACTACCGGGTGATGTTCGAGCAGCCGGTCCCCGGATTCCGGCCGGGCGCCGAGGCGTTGGCCGTCGCGGACGGCGCGTTCGGTGCCTCGGTGGCCGCCGTGGAGTCCTGCATCGCTGCCGGGGTCTTCCGGCCCGGCGACGTCCAGGAGGTCTCCAAGCTCTTCTGGGCGGCCACCAGGACGGCGGACTCACTGGTGGTCGACGTCGTGCGGCACCCGCCGGGCATCGACCTGCGCGACATCGGCGCGAGCCGGCCCACGCTCGACCGCTGGACGATCGACCTGGCGGCGGGGATGGTGCGGGAGGAGCGGCTGGACGACCGGGTCCAGGAATTCCCGCGCGTCAACTCCCTTCACACCGCGCGCCCTTACCGCTACGGCTACGCGGCCGCCGTCGAGCTCTACGCGCCTGCGGCCGGCCCCGGGGGTGGCCGCCCGGACGAGGGTTTCCGCAACGCCCTGCTCAAGCGCGACCTGAGCCGGGGGACCGTCGAGGTCCACGACTTCGGGCGCGACGGGGCGGTGGGCGAGGCGGTGTTCGTGCCCGCGGAGTCGCCGACGGCGGAGGACGACGGCTATCTGATGGCCTACGTCCACGACCCGGAGCGGGGCGCGGCGGAGCTGGTGATCCTCGCCGCCCAGGACTTCACCGGCGAGCCCCTCGCCCGTGTCCACCTGCCGGTGCGGGTACCGCTGGGCCTGCACGGCAACTGGGTGCCGGGCGGGGAACCGGGCCGAGGCTGAGGGGCCAATATGTGCCCGCCAGAGAGGCCGTTCAGGGCGCGCCCGTGGGCAGGCCGCTGGGCCGGGCGGAGAGTCGACGAAGAACCGGGCGGAGAGCCGGGAGGAGTCAGCGGGGCCGGGTGGCACGCAGGGAGTAGGACTGCGGCGCTGGGGAGCCGGCGGGGACGCGGAAGTGGGCGTGGGCGTGCTCGTGGAGGAAGTCCAGACGGAGGCCGGCCTCGGCCAGCGCGGTGACGACCTCGCCGAGGCCGTGCTGCCACTGGACGGTGACGGTGGCGTCGAGCCGGGCGTCCGGGTCGGCGTAGGTGCCGGGGTGGTCGACGAGGATCGGGGTGCGCTCGAAGTAGTCCTCCTCGAAGCTGCGCCCGTCGTCGGAGAGGACGTCGGCCACCGGGTGGTGCTCGGCGAGGTAGAGGAAGCCGCCGGGGGTGAGGAGCGCGGCGACCGTCCGGGCCCAGCGGGCGAGGTCGGGGAGCCAGCAGAGCGCGCCGAAGCCGGTGTAGACGATGTCGTACGTCCGTCCGTCGAGCGCCTCGGCGGCCTCGTAGACGTCGGAGGTGACGAACCGGGCGTCGTCGGCGCCGATCCGGGCGGCGAGGTCGGCGGCGGCCGCGACGGCCGGGGCGGAGAAGTCCAGTCCGGTGACGACGGCGCCGCGGCGAGCCCAGGAGAGGGTGTCGAGCCCGAGGTGGCACTGGAGGTGGAGCAGCGTGCGACCGGTGACGTCGCCGACCTCGGCGGGCTCGTAGTCCTGGAGGGTGTCACGGCCCGCTACGAAGCCGGGCAGGTCGTAGAACGGGCCGGTGGCGTGGACGGGCACGCGCTCGTCCCAGTTCGCACGGTTGGCGGTGCGCCAGTCGGGGAGGGCGGGGGTCGCGGTCATGTCGGGCAACGCTAGCCAGCGCCCCGGCGGCGGGCAATCGGTTTCCGGCGGCCGGACGGCAATCGGACGGCGGTCGGGCGGGGGCAGGACGGGGGCAGGACGGGGCAGGACGGGGCCGGACGGCGGTCGGACAGGGCCGACGGTGGACGGGGCGCGGACGGGCGGCAGCCGGCGCGCGGGGGGAGGCTTCGTCACGGTCCCGGCGCTCGGGGCCTGGTATGTGCGGGTCATGGCCGGGGTTTTCCCTGCTCTTTGTTCCGGATCATGGCGCGCTCTGCGACGATCCGATGATCGTCGCCCCGACGCGGTGGGCGGCGCGTCGCAGGGGAGAGACCGGCATGGCCGTTCGGCCCGAGGACACTGTCGTCCGGGCGAGGTGGGGAGCCAGGTTCGCCTGGGACAAGGAGACCTGGATGGTGGTCTCCGGCGGGGTGCTGGGGGCGATGTTCGCGAGCATGGGGCTCGCGGTGCTGTTCGGCCCGGCGAACGGGTTCGGCGGTGAGAGCCTCGCGTACATGGGGATCATCAGCATCCTCGGGCTGATGCCCTGCGGTGCGGGCTTCGTCTGGGCGCTGATCCACCCGAAGGCCGGGTTCCCCTCGGCCGCGGTCGGGGCGCTGCTGGGGCTCGCGATCTTCGTCGGCTTCGCCGGGGACGGCCTCAACGACTCCTGGAAGGCGCCGCTGGACCGGCCCTCCACGGTCCGTGCGGTGGGCAGCTGGACCAGCGGGGACCTGGTGGTGCGGGTCCGCCCGGACCTGGTGGTGGCCTACCGCAGCGCCACCGGGGCCGTCGCCTGGAGCTGGTCCCCGCCCGGGCAGGACACCGTGTGCGCGATGAGCCGGGGCACCGGGGCCGACGGGACGGTCCGCGGCAACGCCCTCGGACTGATCGGCCACTCGCCGCACGACGGGCCCTGCTCCGCCGTCACCGCGCTCGACCTCGCCGACGGCCGGGAGGGCTGGACCGCCACCGTGGACGCGCCCGCCCGGGACGGGGACGACGCGACGCCGGACGTGGTCGCGGTGGCCGGGCAGCAGGCCCTGCTCCAGGAGAAGGCCGGCTGGCGCGCCGTACGGCTGGCGGACGGCCGGGACGTCTGGCACAGCGCGGCCGATCCCGGCTGCACCCCGCTGCAGGTCGCGGGCGGCCCCGGGGACGCCGTCACGGTCGCGCAGTGCGGCGACACCGCTCCCGTACTGCGCTCGCTGGCCCCGGCGGACGGCCGGGAGCAGCAGCGGATCGCGCTGCCTGCGACGGGCGGGCTGAAGAACCTCGCGGTGGTGTCGGTCGACCCGCTCGCGGTGTGGGTGGACGCCCAGGCCGAGCGCGGCACCCACGCGGTGCTCAGCTACGACCGGACCGGCCGGCAGCGGGCGGCGATACCGGTCGCCGGGGACGAGTACGACCTGGACGTGATGCTGGGCGGGCTGCACGCCTTCGACGAGTTCACCGCCCGGCCGCTGTTCGGCGGGGTGGTGGTGGGGGACCTGTTCGTCGTGCCGGGGGAGAAGCCCGGCGACATCGGCATCAGCGGCGGCAAGCACCCGAGCCGGACCGCCACCGGCCGGCTGCTGGCGTACTCGCTCACGGACGGTGGCAGGCGCTGGACGGCGGGGCTGGACGACCAGGTGACCGGCCTGGTGGTGGACGGCGGCTCGGTGTGGGCGATGACCCGGGGCCGGGTGACCAGGGTGGAGGTGGCGACCGGGCGGCAGAGCGCCGTGCTGGACGTCAACGACACCGCGTCGCTCTACCCGGTGGACCTGTCGGTGTCGGGCCCGGAGCGGTTCACGGTGGTCGCGGAGGACGGGACCCGGGACGAGCCGCCGGTGCGGGTGCTGAGCTGAGGCCCGCGCCCGGGACACCGGTAACGGACCGTCACCGCAACGGGCGCTGGCGGGGCGGCCGGTGACGCCGGGTGACCGTCTTGAGTGGGGCGCCGGGTGACCGCCGTGGGCCCGGCGCCGGGCGACCGCGCCGGCCGGGGACGGCGGTCCGGCACGGCCGCGCGGCGCCCGGTCACCGGGGGAGGCAGCCCTCGCGATCCGCCCGACCACCCGCGGAGAGGGCCGGCGCGATCCGCCCGGCCGCCCTCGACGGGCCCGCCACCGGAGGACCTGAGCCTTCCGGGCGGTTGTGTCACGCTGGTGGGGGAGCACCGCCGAGATCGGGAGACTCGTGATGGCCGAGATCAGGGTGAACGGGGTGGCGCTGCACTACGAGGCCCGTGGTGAGGGCCCCGGCGTCGTCCTGGTGCACGGTTCCTGGAGCGACGCGGACTCCTGGGCGCGGGTGCTGCCGGGCCTGGCCGAGTCCACCACCGCGGTCGCCTACGACCGCCGGGGGCACAGTCGCAGCGAGGACCCGCTCACCCAGGGTTCGGTGCACGAGGACGCGGCCGACCTGGCCGGGCTGATCCAGGAGCTGGGCCTGGCGCCCGCCTTCGCCTACGGCGACTCCTACGGGGCACTGGTCACCCTCCGGCTCGCCGCCGCCCGGCCCGACCTGCTGCGCGGGATCGCCGTGCACGAGCCGCCGGGGACCGGCATCCTGCTCGCCGACCCGGACCTGCGCCCGATCGGCACCGCCTTCGCCGGCCGGATCGCCGCCGTCCGGGAGCTGCTGGAGCAGGCGGAGTCGGCCGCCGCCGCCGAACTGTACGTGGACAGCCTCGCCCTCGGCCCCGGCGCCTGGGAGCAGCTGCCCGCGCCGGTCCGGCACACCTACATCCGCAACGCGCCCACCTACCTGGACGAGCTGCGCGACCCGGACGCGCTCGACCTCGACCTCACCGGGCTCTCGCGGTTCGGCGAACCCGCGCTGCTCACCCAGAGCGACGACAGCGCCCCGATGTTCGGCGAGGTGCTGGACCTGATCGACCTCGCCCTGCCCAAGCCGGAACGCCACCTGTACGCGGGCGCCGGGCACGCCCCGCACCTCTCGCAGCCGGAGGAGTGGGTGCGCGTGGTGCTGCCGAGGGCGCTGGGCTGAGGCGCGCCGTCGTTGCGGCGGGCCGACCGTCCGCCGGGAACGGGACTTCCTGCTCACGTAGCGGACGGTCGGCGGTGGGCCGTTGCGCACAGGGGACGGAACAGCCCACCGCGACCCGCGCGGCCCGGGCGGTCGGTGGCCGCCCTACCGGTAGGCGGCGGCCCTAGCGGTCGCCGGCGCCCCAGCCGTCGTCCGGCAGGTCGCCGTCCGGCGCGGGGCACTCGACGTGCTCGAAGCCCCACAGCACCGCCTTGTGCAGCACCCACTCCGGAAGCGGCGGCTGGTCGTAGCCGTCGCGGTCGGTGAGCACCAGCTCGACCCGGACCTCCTCGGCCGGCGAGAACTCCAGGTTCCGCTGGCCCGGGAGGTTCTCGTACGTCACCGTCCGCCAGCTGCGGCCGGTGGCGGTCAGCGCCGCCATCAGGTCCCGCTCGGAGACGTGGGTGTCGAGCGTCACCGAACCGCCGCCCGGCCGGGGGAGGTCGAGCTCGCCGTGCCAGACCGGCAGCGACAGCGCGTGGAGCCGACGGCAGCGGCAGAACACCGTCTGCACGTCGCCCCAGCCGAAGGCGTGCGGCCACCGGTGGCCGCGGTGGACGCGGCCGCCGTCCCACGGATCGCCGTAGTGGGCGGCGAGTTCGGGCAGCGAGGCACCGTAGCGCAGCTCGCCGAGGCCGCCGGTGGTGGCCAGGCCGGTGACGAGCGGAAGGAAGCCCGTCAGCCCAGGCACCCGCGCACCGCCTCGATCAGGCGGTTCGCCCGGGCGTCGCCGTGGCCGATCATCCGGTTGGCGACGTAGCCGAAGCCGACGCCGAACTCGTCGTCCCCGAAGGCGAACTGGCCGCCGGCGCCGTCGTTGCCGAAGCTGCGCGCGCCGAGCAGCGGTCGGAAGGAGGGGGAGTCCAGCAGCAGGCCGGAGCCCCAGCGGGCGCCCAGGTCGAAGCCCAGGAAGCCCGCGCCGGACGAGACTTCGCGCACCGCGTCGGTCACGGTGTCGGCGGAGAGCAGCCGCTCGCCGCCGTCCAGGCCGGTGGCCGCCGCCGCGTAGAGGCCCGCCAGGCCGGTGGCCGAGGCGACGGCGCCCGCGCCGGGCAGCTCGATCGCGTGCAGGTCCGGGTCGTTCCAGCCGTGCGGCACGTCCAGGCCGGGGAAGACCAGGGCGCCGTTCATGGTGACGATCCGGGTGAGCAGGTGCTCCGGGCCCGGCATCGGACGGCGGCCCTCGGCCTCCACCAGCCGGGCCAGGCGCGGCAGTTCGCTCTCCGGCAGGCCGATCCGGACCGGCAGCCCGAGCGGCTCGGCGATCTCCTCGCGCAGGAACGTGCCCGGGGTCAGCCCGGTGATCCGGCGGATCACCTCGCCGACCGCGAAGCCGAACACATGGCCGTGGTACTCGTGGGTGGAGCCCGGCTCCCAGAGCGGCCGCTGCGCCTCGATCGCCCGGATCACCGGATCCCAGGCGGCGACCTCCTCGAAGGAGAGCGCCGCGTCCAGGGCCGGGAGGCCGGCGCGGTGGCCGAGGATCATCCGGGTGGTGACGGCCTGCTTGCCGTTCCGGGCGAACTCCGGCCAGTAGCGGGCGACCGGCGCGTCCAGGTCGAGCCGGCCCTGCTGGGCGAGCAGGTGCGCGGAGATGCTCACCGGGCCCTTGGCGCAGGAGAACACCGGTACGACGGTGTCCTGCGTCCAGGCCCGGCCGGTGCGGTCGTCGGCCGTGCCGCCCCACAGCTCGACCACCTTCCGGCCGCCGGAGAACACCGTGACGGCGGCGCCCAGTTCGGGGAACTCGGTGAAGTTGGCGGCGAAGGCGTCCGCGACGGCGCCGAAGCGCTCGTCGGCCCAGCCGTGGTGCTGCTGCATGATGTGGTGCCCCGTTCTGCCCTCAAGATCGACCGAACCACGCTACGGGAGCCGGGCGGCCGTGACGAGGGGATTTCACCAGGCCGGGGCTGGTGGGACGGATGTGGCAGACTCGCCCGTCGGAACGGAGGAGGGGGCCAGGTGGATCGCGAGGCGCTGACCGCGCTCTGGGAGCGGCGGTGGCCCGGCACGGAGCCCGTCGGGCACGAGATCGACAGCCGGGCGCGGGACGTCTGGGTGCGCTTCCACAGCCTGCCGGAGTCCAAGCGCTACCCCGACGACGAGCGCGAGTACGCGATCGTCCTGGAACGCCACAACACCGTGCTGGACGAACTGTTCGCCGGCGCCGAGGTGTACGTCCTCACGCCCAGGTGGACGAGCAGGGCGAGCGTCCCCCGCATGCGCCGGGACGCGAGGCACTGGCGCACCTGGCTCCAGAGCGACGACCCGGAGCCGGAGTTCCGCACCTACTGCCACGTCTTCGTGGAACGGCGGCAGTGGCGGCGGGGCGGCCTGGACCGGCTGCTGCGCCGGGTCGCCGACGAGCGGGAGGCCGGGGTGATCGTCACGGACACCGGGATGCGGCGGCTGTACCACCCGTACGACGGCGGCGCGGACGTCCACCTGGCCACACCGCAGGAGCGCGACCGGTTGAAGGAGCGGCACGCCGACTGGCTGTCGCGGCACCCGAACGGCTGGTGAGCGGCGGGTCGGGGCGAAGGCTTGCCGTGGCCGCCGTCCGCCCCGCAGAGTGTCGGGAGCGCGTTGACGATCACGCGCGCCGGCAGCTCGGCTGCCGCAGCGGGCAAGGGAGCGGAACATGGCCGTCAGTCTGGGCAAGGTCGAGCGCAGCGCGCCAGGGCTGGTGAGCCTCTACAAGACGGCCGGCGCCTCGGTGGAGCGGCGCGGGCTGAACGGCCAGCGGGTGGCGGTGTACCTGGTGGTCGACTACTCCGGTTCGATGCGCCCCTACTACAAGGACGGCAGCGTCCAGGCGCTCGCCGACCGGGTGCTGGGGCTGTCGGCCCACCTGGACGACGACGGGAGCGTGCCGGTCGTGTTCTTCTCCACCGAGGTCGACGCCCGGGCCGAGATCGCCCTGGCGGACCACGCGGGCTGGATCGACCGGATCGTCGCGGGCCTCGGGCACATGGGGAAGACCAGCTACCACCTGGCGATGGACGCGGTGATCCGGCACTACCGGGAGAGCGGGGCCACGGCGCCGGCCTTCGTCCTGTTCCAGACGGACGGCGGCCCGATCAGCAAGAGCGCGGCGGAGAAGCGGCTGTGCGAGGCGGCGACGCTGCCGATCTTCTGGCAGTTCATCGGCTTCGGGGACCCGGACGGCAGGCAGTTCGACTTCCTGCGGAAGCTGGACGAACTGCCCGTCCCGGAGAAGCGGCCGATCGACAACGCGGGCTTCGTCCATCTGGGGCGCGATCCCCGGACGGTCTCCGACGAGGAGCTGTACGACCTGCTGCTCACCGAGCTGCCGAGCTGGCTCGCGGCCGCCCGGGCCCAGGGCATCGTCCCGGAGCAACCGGCGCCGCAGCCGCAGCCGCAGTCGCTGCCGCAGTCGCTGCCGCAGCCGCAGCCGCAGCCGTCGGCGGCCCCGGCGGTCCCGCCGTCGGAGCGCCGGGGCTTCTGGGCCACCCTCACCGGGGGCCCGGGGAAGCGGAGCCGGCGCGGTTAGGCGGGGCGGGCGGGGAGGCGGGGAGGGCGGCGAAGCGGGGAGGGGCGGGCTTCGACGGTCCGGCCGAAGGCGGTCCGTGAGGAACGGTGTCGCTGCCGTCTACCGGGCCCCTGGCCTGGGCAGGCTCGGACGGACAGCGCCAGCGAAAGGGGCCGACGATGGCCGCAGTTCACGAATCCGTCCTCGACGCGATCGGCGGGACGCCGTTGATCCGCCTCGCCCGGCTCGGCGCCGGGATCGCCGCGCCGATCTACGCCAAGGCGGAGTTCCTCAGCATCGGAGGCAGCGTCAAGGACCGCGCCGCACTGTCGATGGTGCTGGCCGCCGAGCGGGACGGCCTGCTGAAGCCGGGCGGGACGATCATCGAGGCGACCTCCGGCAACACCGGCATCGGCCTGGCGATCGTCGGCCGGCAGCGCGGGTACCGGGTGATCGCCGGGGTGGCGGACAAGGCGGCGGCCGAGAAGGCGGACATCCTGCGCGCGTACGGCGCCGAGGTGGTGCTCGCGCCGACCTTGGTGCCCCAGGAGGACCCGAGGCACCTGTTCAAGGTGGTCCAGCGGCTGGCCGAGGAGATCCCCGGTGCCTGGCTCGCCAACCAGTACGACAACCTGGCCAATCCTGACGCGCATGTCCGGACCACCGGCCCCGAGATCTGGGAGCAGACCGGCGGCCGGGTCACCCACTTCGTCGCGGGCGTCGGTACCGGCGGCACCGTCACCGGTACCGGCGGATACCTGAAGGAGGCCTCCGGCGGCACGGTGACCGTGGTCGGCGCGGACCCGGAGTCCTCCTCGTACGGGGGCGGGGACGGCAGCCCGTGGTTCGTCGAGAGCATCGGGCACTTCCTCCACCCCGAAACCGTCGAGGACCGCTGGCCGCAGGCCTACCGGTCGGAGGTGATCGACTCCTTCGAGCGGATCCAGGACCGCGAGTCGCTGCTGACGGCACGCCGGCTCGCGCGCGAGGAGGGCCTGCTCGCCGGCCCGTCCTCCGGCACGGCGGTCGCGGCGGCGCTGCGGGTGGCGCGGACGCTGGGGCCGGACGACCTGGTCGTGGTGGTGCTGCCCGACTCGGGCCGCTCCTACCTGTCCAAGGTGCACAGTGACGCCTGGATGCGGCAGTGGGGCTTCCTGGAGGAGGAGGCGGCGGAGGGCCTGCGCCCGTTGCTGGAGGCGGCCGGGCCGCTGGTGACGGTCGACGCCGGCACCACCGTCGGCGAGGCGGCCCGGGCGCTGCGGGACGCGCCGGGCGGCGTCGCCCCGGCGGTGCTGGCGCGGCCGGCGCGCCCGTTCGGGGTGAACGCGACCGAGGTGGCGGGCTCGGTGTCCCGGGCGGTGCTGACGGCGGCGCTCGCGGACGGCAGTGCCGAGCCGGGGGACCCGCTGGGCGCGCTGCTCGGCCCGGCGCTGCCGACGGTCGGCGTCGGGCAGTCGGCGGCCGAGGCGCGGGCGGCGCTGGCGGGCGGGCGCCCCGCGGTGCTGGTGCTGCTGGACGGCCGGGTGGCGGGGCTGCTGACCAGGGAGGTCCTCGCGGACTGACGGAGCGTCAGCTGTCGCCCGTCGGCATCAGGATGGCGGAGATCACCCGGTCCAGGGTGCGGTCGAACGCCCGGTCCGGGTCGGCGGGCGGGCCCGCGGCGGCGAAGGCCTGGGCCAGGTGCGGGAATTCGCCGCTCGCCGCCGCCCGGCCGAGGTAACCGACCAGCTCGGACTGCCACTTGGCGCCCGCGGCCGCCGTCCGCTCGTACTGGGCGAACTGGGCGATGAAGCCGTTGATCAGGGCCATCGCCTCCATCCGGTCGCTCCCGCCGAGGCCGGTGGGGGCGGTGGCGGCGAGGAAGTGGTCGGTGTAGCGCAGGGCGTTGGGGCCGATGCCGGGGCGGGCCAGCACCAGTGCGGGCAGCCAGGGGTGGCGGCGGAAGATGCCGAGCTGCTGGTGGGCGAGGTCGGCGAGGTCGGCCCGGACGTCGCCGCTCGGCTCGGACGGGAACCGGTACTCGGCGGCGGCCGCGTCGAGCATCAGGTCGAGCAGGTGCTCCTTCTTCGGCACGTAGTTGTAGAGCGACATGGTGCCCGCGCCGAGCGACGCCGCGACCCGCCGCATGGACACCGCGTCCAGGCCCTCGGCGTCGGCGATCCCGATGGCCGCGGCGGCGATCGAGTCGCGGCTGTGGGCCGGGCGCGGGCCGCGTCCGGCGCGCTCGGGGCGCAGCCAGATCACTTCGGGGGCCTCGGGGGGCGTGGGCTTGCTGGACGCCGGCGCGGACCCGCCCGGCGCGGGCGTGCTGGACGGTGTGGGCTTGCTGGACGGCACTGGAAGATCACCTCGCTTTCCCCATCTTAGATACGTACGGCGTACGTAGTAGGATGCGCCTGCGCGCGCTTCTACGTACGCTGTACCTAGAGAGGGGCAGAGCCATGTCCGACACCGCCCGACCCGCCATCGAGATGGCGGGCGTGGAGAAACGCTTCGGCGCCACCGAGGCCCTGCGCGGCCTCGACCTCACCGTCCCGGCCGGCACCGTCTGCGGCCTGCTCGGCCCCAATGGCGCCGGCAAGACCACCGCCGTCCGCGTCCTCGCCACCCTGGTCGCCCCCGACCGCGGCACCGCCAGAGTCGCCGGACACGACGTCGTCCGCGCCGCCGAGGACGTCCGCCGCGCCGTCGGCCTCGCCGGGCAGCACGCCGCCGTCGACGAGGGCGTCACCGGCCGCGACAACCTCCGCCTGCTCGGCCGGCTGCACCACCTCGGCGCCCGCCGGGCCCGGGAGCGCGCCGACGAACTGCTCACCCGCTTCGGCCTCGCCGAGGCCGCCGACCGGCTCGTGCGCACCTACTCCGGCGGCATGCGCCGGCGCCTCGACCTCATCGCCAGCCTGGTCACCAGCCCACCGGTGCTCTTCCTGGACGAGCCCACCACCGGGCTCGACCCGCGCAGCCGACAGGCGATCTGGGACACCGTCAAGGAACTCGCGGACGGCGGCACCACCGTGCTGCTCACCACCCAGTACCTGGAGGAGGCCGACCGGCTCGCCGACGACATCGTGGTGGTCGACCACGGCGCCGCCATCGCCACCGGACCGCCCGACCGGCTCAAGGCGGCGATCGGCAGCCAGGTCTCCGTCACCCTCGCCGACCCCGGACAACTCGCCGCCACCGCCGTCGTGCTGTCCTCGATGACCGGGGGCGACGCCCGGGTGGACGTCGCCGAGCGGACCGTCACGGTGCTGACCACGCCCGGCGTGTCCGTCCTGCTGCCGTCGCTGGTCCGGGAGTTGGACGGCGCCGGGGTCGTCGCGCAGGACGTCGCGGTGCGGGCGCCCTCGCTGGACGACGTGTTTCTCACGCTCACCCAGGAGTCCGCCGACGCCGGGAGGGCCGCCCGGTGACCACTGCGCACATCGCCCCGGCGCGACCGTCCGGCATCGGCCGGCTCGCCACCGGCACCTGGACCTCGGTGCTCCGCATCCTGCTCAACTACCGCCACTCACCGGGCCTGTTGGCCGCCTCCCTGGGCGTGCCGGTGGTGATGGTGGTGGTCTTCGGGTACGTCCTCGGCAGTGCCATGCAGGTACCGGGCGGCGGCGACTACCGGGAGTTCCTGATGCCCGGCCTGTTCGCGATGGTGGCCACCAACGGCATCATGCCGACCATGGTCGGCGCCGCCCGCGACGTCTCGCGCGGAGTCACCGACCGGCTGCGCTCCATGCCCGTCTCCCGCACCGGGCTGCTGCTCGGGCAGACCCTCGCCGACCTGCTGGTCAGCACGGTCGTCCTGGCCCTGCTGGCCCTGGTCGGGCTCGCCACCGGCTGGCAGGCCCGGCACGGACTCGCCGACGCGGCAGGGGCGTTCGCGCTGCTGCTGCTCTTCCGATTCGTGATGACCTGGGTCGGCACCCTGCTCGGCCTGGCCGTCGGCAAGGAGGAGGCGGCCGGTCAGCTGTCCGTGGCGGTCTTCCCGCTGGCGATGATCACCAACGCGTACGTGCCGACCGGCGGCATGCCCGGCTGGCTGCGGTTCCTCGCCGACTGGAACCCGGTCAGCTCCGTCGTCCAGGCCTGCCGGGAACTGTTCGGCAACCCCTCGGCGGCCGGTTCCGCCTGGCCCACGCAGCACGCCGTCCTCGCCGCACTGCTCTGGAGCGCCCTGCTGCTGGCAGTCTGCATGCCGCTCGCCGTACGGAAGTTCGCCACCCACGGGCGGTGATCCGCCGGGTTCCGGCACTCCCGCCAAATGTGCTGGACAGCGGAGCCGGTGTGGTCTTGGGTGGGGCGCCATGGAGTACACCCACCTCGGCCGCACCGGCCTGACCGTCTCCCGCCTCTGCCTCGGCACCATGAACTTCGGCCCCCACACCGAGGAGGCCGAGGCCCACCGCCTCATGGACACCGCCCACGAGCGCGGCATCAACTTCTTCGACACCGCCAACACCTACGGCCGCGACAGCGAGGGCCGGCTGCGGGGGCGGACCGAGGAGATCATCGGCCGCTGGTTCGCCAAGGGCGGCGGACGCCGCGAGCGCACCGTCCTCGCCACCAAGGCCTACGGCGACATGGGCGACTGGCCCAACGAGAGCAAGCTCTCCGCGCTCGCCATCCGCAAGGCCGTCGAGGCCAGCCTGCGCCGCCTCCAGACCGACCACATCGACCTCTACCAGATGCACCACATCGACCGGGCCACGCCCTGGGAGGAGATCTGGCAGGCGATGGAGGTCCTGGTCGCCCAGGGCAAGGTCGTCTACGTGGGCTCCAGCAACTTCGCCGGCTGGCACATCGCCCAGGCCCAGGAGACCGCCCGCGCCCGCCACTTCCTCGGCCTGGTCAGCGAGCAGTCCCTCTACAACCTGCTCGACCGCGCCATCGAGCTCGAAGTCGTCCCCGCCCTCCAGCACTACGGGCTCGGGCTGATCCCGTGGTCCCCGCTGCGCAGCGGCCTGCTCGGCGGCGTCCTGCGCAAGGAGCGCGAGGGCACCCGCGACCGCAGCGCCATGCCCTATGCCAGCGAACTCCTCGCCAAGCACCGCGACCGCATCCAGGCCTACGAGGACTTCGCCGCCGAACTCGGCGCCGACCCCGCCGACCTCGCCCTCGCCTGGCTCCTCTCCCGCCCGGCCGTCACGGCCCCCATCATCGGCCCCCGCACCCCGGCCCACCTCGACGCCGCCATCGGCGCGTTCGACCTCAAGCTCGACCAGAAGACCCTCGACCACCTCGACGAGCTCTTCCCGGGCCACCGACCCGCCCCGGAGGACTACGCCTGGTAGGCCGTCCGCGTCCGGCCCCGGCCCCTTCGTCGGGGGCCGGGGCCCCGCGCGGACCCGCGGGAGCCGGCCGCGGACCGGCGCCCCCGGCCTCCGGCGGCGTCAACCGGCCCGCACAGTAGCCGAATTGTGAGGGTGGCGAGCCTTGACCGGGCCGTCCGGCACTGGTCTAGTCACCGCTTACATGGGCAAGGGTACGGGGAGGCACAATTGGCCTTGTTCGCCAAGCCGCAGCCGGGCTACACCACCGCCGCCGCCACCGGCGACACCGTGGTGCTGCTGATCGGCATGCGGATCAACCGCTTCTGGGCCGTGCACCACTGGGGCCCGGTGATGTTCTCGATGCTCCGGATGCTGTACGACCTGCGCCGCGCCCCCGAGCGCGGCCTGCGCGGCCGCATCCTGCTGACCGCCTCGCCGCGCACCTACTACGTGGTCCAGTACTGGGAGTCGAAGGAGAAGCTGTACGGCTACGCGAGCGCGCCGGACGGCTTCCACCACACCGTGTGGGGCATCGCCAACCGCAAGCTGCGGGAGGGCAAGGCCCGCGGGCACGTCGGGCTCTGGCACGAGACGTACATCGCGCCGCCGGGCGGGTACGAGTCGATCTACTTCGACATGCCGCCGTTCGGCCTGGCCGGTGCCACCGGCTCGCTGCCGGTGGAGGCGCGCGGCCGGCACGCGGCGCAGCGGCTGGCCTACCGGGAGCCGGTACCGGAGCCGGAGACCGTTGGGTCGCAGTCGCAGTCGCAGTCGCAGTCGCAGGCCGGCCGGTCGGAGCCGGAGGCCGGTGGGGCGCGGCCGGCGCCGGGCGGGGCGGGCGGGGCGGGCGAGTCCGAGGTCGGGGCCGGGCCGGCCCCCGGTGCCTGAGTACGACTGCGCCGGGAGTGTCGTGGGCCGCCCGGCCGCCGCACCGTGAGAGCGTCGGGGAATGGTGGATCGGGGCGACGCGCGGCCGCAGGCGCCGGCGCGGTCGGTGCGGGTGGTGCACGAGGTGCCGTACCGCGCGCAGTGGGAGTCGGCGGAGCTGGTGCGGGAGATCGTCGACGGGCGGCTGGAGGCGTCCGCCGATCCGCGCTGGGGGCAGTCCGGCGCGGCCACCGCGGAGGAGTACGCGTGGTGGTCCTGGCGGCTGTGCGGGGTGGCCTGTCTGCGGATGGCGCTGGCGCACTGGTGGGGCGTGACCCCGGCGGCGCTGGCGCTCGCGGGCGAGTGCGTGGCGGCCGGCGCCTACCTGCGGGACGGCGACAGCCTGCGCGGGCTGATCCACGCGCCGTTCGCCGAGTACGTCGAGCGGCGCTGGGGACTGGCCGCGCGGGCAAGGGAGTTGACGCCCGAGGAGGTGTCGTCGGAGGTGGCCGACGGCCGGCTGGTGATGGTCTCGGTGCACCCGTCGATCCGGGAGCCGTACGGGCCGGAGCCGGTGCGGCGCGGCGGGCACCTGGTCCTGGCGGTGGGTGCCACGGACACGGCGCTGCTGATCCACAACCCCTCCGGGTTCCCGGGGGAGTCGCAGGCCTTCGCGCGCGTGCCGTGGCGGTCGTTCGGGCGGTTCTACGCCGGACGCGGGATCGTGCTCGGCCCGCCCCGGGTCTCCTCGCCCTGATGTCGCGGAGCGGTCACTGGTTGTCCGGCAGTCCCATCGGGTTGATCGGCAGCCGGCCGCGACAGAGCGCCGAGATCGGCTTCAACGCCGCGGCGAGCCGGTCGAGTTCGGTCCGCGGGTAGTCGTCCCAGACCCGGGCCGCGGCCAGGTCGGTGGCGGCCTCCAGGGTCTGGTGACGGATCCGGCCGAGCTCGGTGACCGTCCCCTCGGCGGTCAGCCAGCCGCGCTCGACCAGGCGGTCGGCCGCCGCCTCCCACTCGGCGTCCGTCCACCCGCGCAGCGGCTGGAGCATCTCGCGCCGCATGTCCATCGCGCAGCGGACCACCAGGGCCTCGCAGCCGTCCAGCCCGGCCGCCACCAGGGCGGCCACGTGGCCGTCGCCGCGGTGCTCGCGCATCACGGTGGCGGCCTGCCAGAGCCGCTCGTACAGGCCGCTCGGGCGGGGCAGCGCGGCGTTGGCGGCGGCCAGCACCCGCCCGGCGCAGTCCAGCCGGGTGGCGGCCTGCTCCAGGGTCTCGGCGACCAGCTCGACCTGCTCCTTGTCCACGTGCTCCAGCAGCCCCTCCAGGATCGTCGCGGAGGCCTTCAGCCGGGCGGTCAGCGCCTCCTCCGGGCTCGCGTGGTTCCACACCTCCGGAAGGGCGCGCTCGACCATCGAGGGGGAGAAGTTGAAGAAGGCGGCGGTCACCGGCGGGGCGTCCACCGCGCCGAGCGGGGCCGATCGGGTGGCGAAGTAGCCGTGCAGGCGGCCGTGCAGACCGGCCTCCTCGAAGGCGGCGCGGCCCTCGGGCAGGAAGTAGGTGACGGCGTGCACCGGCTCGAAGAGCCACCACAGCGCGCGGGCGGGGTGGACGAGATCGGTCATCGGAGACCTTCCTCGGACGGAGCTCCGGGCGGGCCGGGGAGCTCGGCGGTCGGGACGGCCCGGCGGGAGCCGCGGCGGGCCGTGGCCCGTTCAAGGGCTGATGACCACGGCGGGGGCCCCGGTAATCCTGCCGGGGGTGTGATGACGGTCACGCCGAGGTGGCGCTGTGCGCCCGGCGGCGGTACGGCGCGGGATGATGGGATGAGGTGCCCGCTCCCGGGGGGCGCCCAGCCCCCGCAGGTCCTCGTACGAAGGTAGTCGGTCATGGCCCAGATCAACCCCAGCATCCTGTCCGCGGACTTCGCCCGGCTCGCCGACGAGGCCGAGGCCGTCCGGGGTTCCGACTGGCTGCACGTGGACGTCATGGACAACCACTTCGTGCCCAACCTGACCCTCGGCGTCCCGGTGGTCGAGTCGCTCGCCCGCGCCACCGACACCCCGCTCGACCTCCACCTGATGATCGAGGACCCGGACCGCTGGGCCCCGCAGTACGTCGAGGCCGGCGCCGGCTCGGTCACCTTCCACGTCGAGGCCGCCGCCGCGCCCGTCCGGCTCGCCCGCGAGATCCGCGCCAAGGGCGCCCGCGCGTCGATGGCGCTCAAGCCGGGCACCCCGATCGAGCCCTACGAGGACCTGCTGCCCGAGCTCGACATGGTGCTGATCATGACCGTCGAGCCCGGCTTCGGCGGCCAGGCCTTCCTGGACATCATGCTGCCGAAGATCCGCCGCACCCGGGAGCTGATCGCCAAGCACGACCTGGAGCTTTGGCTGCAGGTGGACGGCGGCGTCGCGGCGAACACGATCGAGCGCTGCGCGGAGGCGGGCGCGGACGTGTTCGTGGCCGGCTCGGCGGTGTACGGGGCCGAGGACCCGGCCGAGGCGGTCCGCAAGCTGCGGGACCTCGCCGACAAGGCGACGGCGGACGCCTGGTGGGCCTGCGGGCACTGAGGCCCGCCGGGCCTTCGCCGGGCCGCCGGGCCGTCGGCGGTGCCGGCACCGCCGGATGGCCCGGCGCGGGTGGAGGAACGCCGCACCGTGGCGGATGATCGGTGACGATGTCCTCCGAGGACCGTGCCCGGCCCCTCTCCGTACGGTGGTGGAACTGCGATGAGCAACCTCGACCTCAGGCCCGCCCCGGCCTCCCGCTGCGCGCCCACGGCGACGCCGCCGTCCTGCTCCTCGGCGGCGAGCCCTTCGACGAGCGGATCGTCATGTGGTGGAACTTCATCGGCCGATCCGGTGAGGAGATCGTGCAGGCGCGGAACGACTGGGAGAAGGGTTCGCGGTTCGGTGAAGTGCGCGGCTACGACGGTGGCCGGCTGCCCGCTCCGGAGCTGCCCGACATCCCGCTGAAGTCGCGCGGACGGGTGCGCTGACCTGGGGAGACGTGTGGCTGGATGGGCTGCTCTCCTGCTGGCGGCTGCCGTGCCGGGACAGCCGATCCGCTGCCTGTTCGGTGCCCGTGACCCGGGGGCTTGTTGTGCTCGGGGAGGGCTCGCCGAGTCTCACGTTCGGGCGTGTGTGGCAGGGTTCAATCGGATCGATGCTGACCTCTTGCTGACCCTACTAATGGCTTGCCAGGTGGTAGCTCCGGCTACTTCTGCCCGTTGTAGGTAGGTGTGGTCGTGCCCGCCTCGCCGGCCACGGCGAAGTCCGGATCGCCCACGGCGACTCCCTGCGATGCGACCGCTGTCCGGGGCTCGCGGCGAACCTCGTGCTGTGCGACCCGCCCGTCGCGGCCGGCGACTGGGGGCGGGGCGAACTCCTCCTCGACCACCGGTGGGAATTCGGGACGCCGTCCCGAGCCGAGGGCGAACTGGCCTGGCTCCAACACGCCTACGCGCACACCGCCCCGGGCGGCCAGGTCCTCATGGTGATGCCTGCCTCCGTCGCCTACCGCAAAGCCGGGCGTCGGATCCGTGCCGAGCTGGTCCGCCGCGGCATCGTCCGCCAGGTCGTGGCCCTTCCTGGCGGGATGGCTTCCGGCCATGTCCTCCCTGTTCACCTGTGGAACCTTCGGCGACCGGTGGACGGCGAACCGCGCCCCGAGAGCGTCCGCTTGATCGACCTGACCGGGAACACCCCCAACGGTCCGCTCCGGCCGACCGACGCACAGACCGTGGATGTTCCGCTGGTGGACCTCCTGGACGTCGTCGTCGACCTCACCCCTGCCGTCCACCTGCCCACCGTCCGGCGGGATCTCGCCCACGAGTACGAGCAGGCGCGATCCGAGCTCGCCGACGCCCTCGCCGGGCTGCACGGCCGGTTGCCCGAGTTGCGGCGCGGCGACGGCGCCGATTTGTGGGACGGTGCCACCGTCACCGTTTCCGACCTTGTCCGTGCCGGACTCGTCGAACTGCACGACGGCGAGCCCCGGGTGGTGGGCAGCCAGGTCGACCCCGAGTACCTCGACGGATTCCTCCACGCGAGTCCCAACGTCCGCCGCTCCACCTCCCAGAGCGGTTCGTACCGTCTGGATGTCAAGGGCGCCCGTATTCCCCAGCGCGAACTCTCGGTCCAGCGCCGCTACGGCATCGCGTTCCGGGTGCTGCGCGACATGGAGCGCGAGGCCACCGGGCTGGCGCAAGCCGCGCAGCGCCTCGCCGACATCGCTCGGAAAGGGCTGGGCACCGGAGACCTGGAGCCTGACGGAACGTAAGCGAAGCTCCGACCCCGACTCGTGGGTCTTCCCGTGTACGCGACGACGTGCTCCTGCCGGTCAGGGCAGCGCCTTGTGGTGTCGCACGGAAAGCTGACAGGATGTCAGATCGAATGCTCCTCACGCGTTGCGAACCGGACACCCGCCCTGGGTGGCGCTGAGAAGGAGGCGGGATGGCACGGGTGAACCTGCGGGCCGCGTTCATGAGCGGGCTGTCGTCCACCGTTGCGGCGCAGCAGATCTTCACCAACCGGGTCGACGAGGTGGCGGCCTTCAACCGGTCGGTGGAGTGCCTGCGCCGGACGCTGGACGAGGCCGAGGTCTCGCCGGTCGTGGACCGGGCGCAGGGGCGCCGCAACGTCCTGACGCTGTACGGGGTCGGCGGCATAGGCAAGACGACACTCTCCCATGAGCTGGAGCGCCGGCTGCTCGCCGACGCGGCGGCCGAGGGGCGCGAGGACGTCGTGGCCGTGCGGGTCGACCTGTCCGAGGACGGTGCGTGCGACGTCGAGGGCCTGCTGCTGCGCCTGCGGGCCGGGTTGGGGCAGTTGGGCAGCCGGTGGCAGTCGTTTGACCTGGCGCTCGCCTCGTACTGGGCCCGCGCGCACCCCGGGGAGGCCCTGCAGGACTTCCTCGACACCTCGCCGGCCTTGCGCCGGGCCTCCCGGAGCGTCGGGCTCGGCGACCAGATCGCGGAGACGGTGCGGGACGTCGACCCCGCCGGGCTCGGCGGGCTGACCGGGCTGGCGCATCGCGCCGCCCTGGCCACCTACCGCGCTGTCCGGGACCGGGTGCGCGAGGGGCGGCTGCTGGCCGACTGCGAGCTTTTCGCCGAACTGGTCGAGGCGGACGCGGACTACGAGACGCTCTCCTACTTCCCGTACCTGCTGGCCTGGGACCTGGACCGCCTGCCACACCGGAGCCGGTGGGCCCGGCGGCCCACGGTGTGCGTGTTCATGGACACCTTCGAGGTAGTCAACGGGCGCGCCGACCGCACAGTGGAGCGGCTGCTCCAGCGCTGCGTCTACCTGATGCCCAACGTGCTGTTCGTGATCACCGGCCGCAACAGGGTCGACTGGGCCGACACGGGCGTGGGCGGCGAGCT
Organism: Kitasatospora sp. NPDC054795; assembly: GCF_053611565.1. Lineage (NCBI taxonomy): Bacteria > Bacillati > Actinomycetota > Actinomycetes > Kitasatosporales > Streptomycetaceae > Kitasatospora > Kitasatospora sp. NPDC054795. Next base: position 20,338 of record NZ_JBSHAP010000053.1, on the reverse strand, counting down.
GGACTTCACCGGCCCGCAGTGCTGGCCCAACCTGCACTTCAGCAACGACACCGTGGAGCCTCGCCAGCATCTCGTCGGCTACCTCTCGGACTCCGACGCCGACAGTTACCTCCGCGAGGCACTCGTCCGGGACGGCGAACCCGCCGTGCCTGCCGAGGTCCGTCGGCGGATCATCGCGGGCGGCCAGGGGCTGCCCCTGTACCTGGACCTGTCGGTGTCGCACTTCGTCGCACTCCTCGCCCGCGGCGGGCAGCCGTCGCCGGCGGACTTCGGCGGCTCGTTCACGGCGGTGGCCACCCGGTCGATCCGTGACCTGCCCCAGGAGGAACGAGACCTGGTCCGGACCGCGGCGCTCACTGACCGGGTTGGTGCCGAGTTGCTGCGGGCGGGACAGCCCGGCGTCTCCGACGGAAGCGTGGCCCGGTTCCTGCGCCGGCCGTTCCTGACCCATGACGACGCTTACACGCTGCCGTACGCCCTGCACGCGGCGCTCCGCCATGCCATCGGCGAGGCTGACCGAACGCTCCCGGACGGCTGGTCCGACCGCGACCGTAGCGAGGTCGCGGCCCGGCTGCTCACCTGGCTGGGGAAGCGTCTCGGGCCGGGCGCCGGGCGGGTCGCTGTTGCCCAGACCCTGGAATCCGGTCTCAAGCTCGCGGCGACGTACGGGGTGTTCGAGGACTGGATGGCCCGTGCCACGCAGCGCCTGGTCGAGGCGGGGCAGTGGTCGGAGCTGGGCGCCGGATTCAGCTCCGAGCGGGCCGGGACACCGGAGTATCAGGCCGTGCTCGCAGCCATACGGGGCGTCCGGCTGCGCCGAACGGGCCATGCCGCGCAGGCGGTGGAGCTGCTCGGTGGTGCAGGGGAGGGCGTACCGCAGGGCAGCCCGACGGCGCAGCTGCTGCGGGTCCACCTTGCCCACGCGCTGCGCAACCACGGGGACTACGCCGAGGCGGCGGAGATCTACCGCGCCCTGGTGGGTGGTGAGTTCGACGCAGTGGCCCGGTACTGGCTCTGCGACTTCGACTACCTCAACGGGCGGTTCGGCACGGCGCTGGCCTCGCTGCGGGAGCAGCGCAGCCGCGGGCCGGAGGACGAGGGCGAACGGCTCCGGTTGATCGGGCACATCTGGCGGGTCAACGCCCGCTTCGACGAGGCGAGCGCCGCGTACGACGAGGCGATCGGCCTGGCCCGGCGCGAGGGCCTGGCCGCCGCGGAGGCGAAGGCGCTGGCCAATTTGGCACAGACCGTGTGCTGGTCCGGCGACACGGCGGCGGTCTTGGAAGCCGCGGCCCGTGCGCGGGACCTGCTCGACCTGGTGCCCAACCCGGTCGAACTGGTCAAGGTCCGCTCCGCCGAGGCGGTCGCCCACACTGTGGCGGGCGATGCCGGGGCTGCCGTGGAGGCGATCGAGGGCACCCGGCAGCTCGCGGACGGCATCGGCTACCGAGGCGGTCACAACCTGGCAGACGTGGCCCAGGTCCTGCTCGGGGTCCTCGACGGTGACCACGAGGGCGCTTGCCGCACCCGGGCCGAGCTCGACGCGCGGACCCGCAGGTCAGGCGGCAACACCTACTGGGTCCCGATCGTGACCAGTTGGATCGACGGTGTACCGACGGCAGCGGGGCGTGATCCGAGGGTCGAGTGGGTCGACGGCCCGGCCGTGTCGTTGGGCCGGTGGGCCGAGGTGGCCGCGCGACGATGAGGTGCCGGAGCCCTGAGGTGGGGGGCCGGATCGGATGAGGGGAAGGGAGCCCATGACCAACCCGATGCGCGTCGGCCTGGTAGGGCTCGGCATTATCGCCGAGACCCACCTGGCCGTCCTCGCCGAGCGGCCGGAGGTGCAGCTGGAATTCACCGTCGATCCCCGCTCCGTGGCGCCTGTCGGGTTCCGGGGCTCGACGCCGCCTCACTACGGTGACCTCGCCGTGGCACTCGACCAGCACCGACCGGACCTGGTGGTCCTCGCCACCCCGACGGAGACGCACGCCGAGCTGACGGAGCTGAGCCTGCTGCGCTCCACGGCCCGCGTGTTGGTGGAGAAGCCGCTCGTGCATGATCGCGCCGCCCTCGCAGCGTTGCGCGACCTGGACGGCAAGGCCGACGTGTGCGGCCGCGTGTTCACCGCTCACCACTTCGCCTTCTCACCCGAGGTCGACTGGGCGGCGGAGCTGCTTGCCGCGCGCCCCGACTGGGGGCCGGTCACGACCATCACCTCTGCCTTCTACGACCCCTACGTCCTGCGAGGAGCAGAGGCCTTCGCCTCGTACGTCTCCAGCTGGACGGACTCCGGGGTGAACCAGCTCAGCATGCTCACCCGCTTCGTGGAACTCACCGGACTCACCTCCGCCCAGCAAATGGACGGAGGCGCGAGTGCGTGGTGCACGGTGGGATTCCGATCCCAGGGAGAGGTTGGCTCGGCCCGCTTGCGCAGCAGCTGGCTGACTGGCTCCAGCAGCAAGGAGAGCAGCCTGGTGCTAGGTCGTTCCGGTGTCGAGGTCTGGATCGACCACACCGCCATGACCGGATTCGCCGCCCGGGAAGGCGAGTTGCTGGCTTCCTTCGGTAACGATGGCCGGACCGCACGGAAGGTCGCCCACTATCGCCCGCTCTACGCCAACCTGCTCTCCGACCGGCCCGACCCGGTACTCGGCTTCGACGCCGCAGCGACGATCACCGCGATCCATCACACGGTCCCGCGAGAGCGATAGCCGCCGATCGCGGTCGATTCCCGTCCCCGTCCGATGCTGGCGATTTGCTGACCGCGGATGGTCCTCCAGGCTTCTGAACCGGGAAGAACCGCCGCATGCGTGGCATGTGGTGGAACTTCACCGGCCGATCCGGTGAGGAGACCGTACAGGCACGAAACGACTGGGAGAAGGGCTCGCGATTCGGTGAGGTGCACGGCTACGGCGGCGCCCGACTGCCGGCTCCGGAGCGGCCCGGCATTCCGCTGAAGTCGCGCGGACGGGTGCGCTTACCTGCGGAAACGTGCGGCTGGGCTGGCCGTGCTCCCACTGGCGGCCGCCAAGCCGGGGCGGCCGATCCGCTGCCTGACCTGTGCCCGGGGCGGAGGGTCTGCTGGGCGTGGGAGGCAACCGGTCGAGTCCCGTGTTCGGGCATGTGTGCCAGGGTTCAATCGGATCGAGGCCGACCTTTTGCCGACCTTCCTGATCATGTGTCAGGTGGCGGTTCTGGCTGCTGCCGTTGCAGGTAGGTGCGGATCGTCTCGGCGAGGGCGGGCGCCTGCTCTTGGCTTGACTCTGTCGGTGATCCCGTCAGGCGGCGGAGGCGGTCCGCTGTCGCATCGACTTCACCCGCGTTCTGGCCGCGGGTGCGCGACCTGACCCGGCTGGAACTGGTCACCGAAGCGGTCGGTGCCGCGCTGGAGGAAGTCGCCCGCACGGCAGGGCATCTGCTGGTCGGCCTGGTCGACGAGGACTGGGGCCGTCGCTACGGCCGTCCGGTGCGTCCGGGCAAGAACCCCACCCGGCCCAAGACCAGGATCCTTGCCGCAGGCGACGACGCCCATCGGCTGCTGGGACACCTCCACCGGCACGGTCCGGGCTACCGGCCCGGACCGCAGGCCGAGGCCCTGCGGCAGGTCATTGTCCAGAACTACTACCACGACGCGGCAGGCCGCCTGTGCTGGCGCACCCCTGATGACGGCGGGCTGCCACCCTCCTCAGCCGCGATCGTCTCTCCCTACGACACCACGGCACGCTACGTCCGTCATGGCCACATCATCCGCTGGAAGGGCTTCGCCGCCCACCTCACGGAGATGTGTGCCGCCGACAGCGTCAACGTGATCACGGACGTGGCCACCACCTCCGCCGCCACCAACGACGGCCAGGTCCTGTCCGGCATCCACACCCGCCTGGCACATCGCGGACTGCTGCCCGCCGAGCACCTGGTCGACGGCGGCTGCACCGGCTAGGAGCAGGCGGGACATGGCTGATCAGCCGGACTCTGTCATCCTGCGCTTCCCCCGGTGCTGTTGAGGGAGACGGTCACCTCGGGCGGGTGGTTGAGCGTGTTCTTCACTGTGCAGTGACCGACGACGGCCAGCAGTCCGGCCGCCCGCTCGGGCGGCAGGCTGGGGGCGGTGACCTCGATGGACACCGAGGCGATCCGGGCCGGACGGTCCTGGGCCATGGTGTAGTCGGCGGTGACCCGCAGGCCGTCCCTGCTCAGGTTGTGCCGATCGAGGTAGCTTCCGGCGTAGTGGGCAGTGCAGGAGGCCAAGGCGGCGGCGCACAGTTCGACGGGCGTCGGCGCGGAGTCGCCGCCGCCGGCGTCGATCGGCTGGTCGACGCTCAGGGCGTGGGAGCGTATGCCGATGGCATACGTGTCCCGCTCGACCGGGTCCACCACGATTCGCCCGGCGGGAGGGATACCGGGCCGCTCGACCGCGGCGGCCTGGCGGAGCAGCATCCCGGCCAGCTGTCGGGCCTCGGTCGGGGTGAGCAAGGCCCAGACATCGTCCGTGTCATACGGTTCGCAAGCGGTGTCGAGGACGACGCGGCCGGTGTCCGGCAGGACCTCCGGGAAGTAGCGGGATACGGCGATGGTCCGCCCGGTGGCGGTGTGCATCAGCTGCTGGGTGGCGGTGTGGGAGTCGTGGGTCGGCACGGCCGTGCCTCCGGTGCTCAGGGCCCGGCACGGCGAACCGGGCCTCTGCTGTCCAGCAGACCGCTGCCGGGGGCGAAGGGGAAGGGCCGTTGGACCCGCCGGCGGGCCCCATCGGCGGTCCCGGAGGGAGCACGTCGCAGCATGCCCGACGAGGCCGGATGGTGCTGCTGGAGACGGCGGATCCACCTCGGCGACCTCGTCCGCGTGTACTGCGAATCGTCCTACGGCACGATCGGGAACGACGTGGTCGCGGATGTTCCGGTGGACCGCGGCTGGAGTTCGCCGGTGACCACCGCAACCATCTTCGCGACGGTCACATCGAGCTGGTGGCCCCGGCCGCTCGGTGACGGGCACGCTCTCGGCAGTTGGTGTCGATCGGCCGGCGGGCCCCGGGGCCGTTGGACCCTCGCCCGACACGGCTGGTCCGGCGGATGCTGGAACCACCGGCGCTCGCTCCCCGCCGGCAGGGAGTGAAACCACCATGACCACCGAAACCGTCCTCACAGCCCCCGACCTGCACCTGCTGGCCGAAGCCGGCGGCGCGGCGCCCTCGCTGCACAACAGCCAGCCCTGGCGCTTCCGCCCCACCCCAGACCTGCTCGCCCTGGAGGTCCACGCGGACCTCGACCGGGCCGTCCCGGCCGCCGACCCCGACGGCCGGGCGATGCACATCTCGATCGGCGCCGCCGTGTTCAACCTGCGGGTGGCCGCCGCCCACCTCGGCCGGGAGGCCGCCGTCCGACTGCTGCCGGCCGGCGCCGGCGCGCAGCCGCGAGCCGTCCTCGACCTCTCCGCCCCGGCCCGTTCACCGCAGCCCTTCGGCGCCGACCTCTACCCCGCCATCGCTGGACGCCACTCCAGCCGACAGCCGTTCACCAACCGGGACGTCCCCGAGGCGCTGGTCGCCGACCTCATCACGGCCGCCCGGGACGAAGGCGTCACGCTCACCATGCTGGAGGAACACGGCGTTCGCCGCGTCCTCGCCCTCACCTTCGAGGCCGAGGCCCGGATCGCCGCGGACGTGACCCGCGAGGCCGAGACCCGACGCTGGCTGCGCCTGGAACCCTCCTACGACGGCATCCCGCTCGCGGCCCTCGGCTCGCACGACCGCGACGCCCGCGTCCCGATGCGCGGCTTCGCCGGCCACCCGCCGCGCCACACCACCGCGGCCGAACGCTTCGAGGCGCTGCCGCAACTGGCGACCCTCAGCACCCACCTCGACACCCCGGCCGACTGGCTGCGCACCGGGCAGGCGATGGAGCGCGTGTGGCTGCTCGCCACCGTCCACGGCTTGCGCGCCTCCGTCCTGCACCAGGCCGTCGAGATCCCGGACACCCGCTGGCGCCTGCGCGACCCCGCTGAAGGGCCCGGGCACGTCCAGCTCGTGCTGCGCCTCGGCTACGGCCCGCCCGGGGCGGCCAGTCCGCGCCGCGCGATGGAGGACGTCCTCGACCTGGCTGAGGGGTAGCGGGAATCGTCTGTCGTCCCGGCTCATCTCCTGAGCGCAGGAGATGAGCCGGACATCTTCCTCTGCCCCGAGACCCGACCGGCTTCGGGGTGGACGGGGTTCCGGGGTCAGCCGGGGCCGCTTGCCAGCGTCCGCGGCATGCAGTCCAGGGCCAGTTGCATCGCCTGCCATGGCCGACCGCTGTGGAATGGGCGGCCTGCCCGGAACTGGACAGGGAGGTGCGGCCGGCCACGTCCTCAAGCAGGTCAAGAGAGCAGACCTGGTCAGCGCGGTGCGCACGGTCGCCTCCGGTCAGTCCATGCTCGACCCGGCCACCACCCACAAACTGATGGAGAGCCTGCGCCACCACGAGGAGAGTGCGACCGATGTCGCGCTCGCCCAACTCACGCCCCGGGAACGGGAGATGCTCGCCCTGGTGGGGGAGGGAAAGACGAACCGCCAGATCGGTCAGGAGCTCTACCTCGCCGAGGAGACGGTGAAGAACCACGTCTCGCGCCTGCTCGCCAAGCTCGGCGTCGAGCGCCGCCTCCAGGCCGCTGTCCTCGCAGCCCACGCCGAGCCCGAACAGCACCACCAGCGCCCGCACTGAGCCACAGTGCCCGGGTGGACCCCCGGAGCGAGCCGAACGGCCGAAGCGCCGCGCCGGCCCCGGCCGCAAGGTGGAGGTGATCGACCGCCCACCACGGCTGAGGAGACGGCGATGATGTACTGGAACGATCATGGCATGAACGGCTAAGGAATCGGCCTGATGACCGTGAGCATGCTGCTCCTCCTCGCGCTCGTGGCCTAAGGGGTGATAGCCCTGGTCCGGTACGTGGGGCGGACCGCCCCGCACGGCCCGGCGGCATCGACGCCCACCGCGCCACCGCCACAGCGGCCCGCGCCGGAACAGCTGCTCGCCGAACGCCTCGCCCGTGGCGAGATCGACCCCGACGGGTACCGCAGCCGCCTGGAAACCCTGCGCGGCGGCGACCCGCCCGGATCAGGCTGACACCGCACCCCTGGAGGCGGTCATGCCCACCCTCGCCCTCGACGCCGCCGCACTGGAGAAGCTCGTCTCCGCGGCGGTTGCCGCACCCTCGATCCACAACAGCCAGCCCTGGCGCTTCCGGTTCGAGCCCGACACCTCGACCCTGGAGGTCCGGGCCGACCGGAGCCGGGCCGTCCCGGCGGCCGACCCGCAGGGCCGGGCGCTGTACATCTCCGTCGGCGCGGCCGTCCTCAACCTGCGGGTCGCCGCCCGTCATCTCGGCTGGGCGCCCGACGTGCGCCTGCTGCCCGATCCGGCCGAGCCGGACCTGCTCGCCGCCGTCCGGCTCGACATCGCGGCCACGGCCGCGCGGGCTGAGGATGCGGCGCTTCATCTGCCCGACCACGCGGAGACCTCCCGACTGCTGCACCTCACCGCCGAGGCCGAACGGCGCAACACCACCGCCCCGGCCCAGCGGGCCGAGAGCCGCAGCTGGATCCGCACGAGCGAGGTGCCGCCCTACGGCATCCCGGCCGCCGCGCTCGGCCCCCAGCCCCGGGGCGGCCACCTGCCGATGCGCGACTTCTCCGCCAGCCACGCCGCCGAGCACCGGGGCGTCCGCCTCCTTCGAAGCCGAGCCCCGCATCGCCGTCCTCACCACCGAGCACGACACGCCGACGGACTGGCTGCGCGCCGGCCTCGCCCTGGAACACGTCCTGCTCGCCGCCACCGTCCACGGCGTCCGCGCCTCGCTGCTGCACCAGGCCATGGAGTGGCCCTGCCTGCGCTGGGAGACCCGCGACCCGCACCACCGCCCCGGCCACGTCCAGATGCTGATCCGCCTCGGCTACGGGCCCGAAGGCGCCCCCACGCCCCGCCTGGCCGCCGATGACGTGCTGGACCCGTTGTGACGGCGAGCCAGGTGCGGGCCCTCGCGCATGGTGTGCCCGGTCCTCGGGCGAGAGGTTGCTGACGATCGCGTGCCCCCGCCGGCTCCCGTAGTCGTGGCCGGACACACCCGCACACCCCGCCGGTGTCCCGTGTGGCAGCTCGGGACGGAACCTAATCACCGGGCAGCGGTACCCGCCAGACCAGTTCGGTGCCGCCCTCGGCGCGGGTGCGGACGGTGAAGGTGCCACCGAGGGCGTCGGCGCGGTCGGCCAGGTTGGCGAGCCCGCTGCGCCGCCCGCCGTCGGACAGGCCGATCCCGTTGTCGGTCACGGTGAGGGTGAGGTCAGTACCGGCGGCGACCGATGCCTCGACGGCGTCGGACTTCGCATGGCGGGCCACGTTGGACAGGGCTTCCTCCAGGACCGCAACGGCGGCGTCCGCGATCTCGGCGGGCACGGTGGCGTCGAGCAGGCCGGTCATCCGCAGGGCCGGGGTGAAGCCGAGGGCGCGCGTAGCGTGTTCGACGATATCGACGAGCCGCGTGCGAAGGCCGACTGAAGCTGGGCCGGACTCGCGCAGGCGCAGGCCGAAGATGGTGGCGCGGATCGTCTTCGCCGTCTCGTCCAGGTCGTCGATGGCCCGCAGGACGCGGTTGGTGGCCTCCGGATGGTCGATGAAGCGGGTGGCACCCTGGAGCGTCATCCCGGTGGCGAAGAGCCGTTGGATCGCCAGGTCGTGGAGGTCGCGGGCGATCCGGTCGCGTTCCCGCAGCAGCGCGACCTGCTCGGAGTCCCGGCGGCGCTCGGCGAGTTCCATCGCCACCGCCGCCTGGCCGGCGAAACCCAGCAGCGGCACGGACTCGCTCTCCTCGAACAGCGGGGCGCCGGCTGCCCGGGCCAGCATCAGCACACCGCGTACGCCCTGTTCGGCGGTGCCGATGGGGACGGCGACGGCCGGGCCGAGTCCCTCCCAGCGTGGCGGACAGGTGGTGATCCTACGGTCCTTCTGGACGTCCGGGCTCACCACGATCCCGTCGGTGCGGACGGCCGCGCCCATGAACGAGCCCTCGACCGGCAGCACCAGACCCCGGTGGTCCTCCTCACCCATGCCGACGGCGATCCGGACCTCCAGTCCGCCGGTGTCCGGCAGCGGTACGGCGACGACGGCGAGGTCCGCCTCGGCGAGTTCTGTGGCGCGGGCGATCAGCAGGTCCAGCACCTCCTGCTCCGCGCTGCCCCTGAGCAGGCTGTTGGTGACCTCGGCGCTCGCCTCCAGCCAGCGCTGCCGCTGCCGGGCCCGGGCGTACAGCCGGGCGTTGTCGATCGCGACCCCGGCCGCGACGGCGAGGGTGGCGAGCACCGACTCGTCGTCGGCGTCGAACGCGCCGCCGCCGCGCTTCTCGGTCAGGTAGAGGTTGCCGAACACCTTGCCCCGGATCCGGATCGGCACTCCCAGGAAGGTGCTCATCGGCGGGTGGTTGGCGGGAAAGCCGTAGGACGCCGGGTGGTCGGAGATCCGCGCCAGCCGCAACGGTTCGGGGTGGCGGATCAGCTCGCCCAGCACACCGTGCCCGGACGGCAGCGCGCCGATCAGCTTGACCTGCTCGTCCGTGACGCCGACCGGGATGAACTGCGACAGCCGCTGGTCCTCGCCGATCACACCGAGCGCGCCGTACTCGGCGTCCACCAGGGTGACCGCCGCCTCCACGATGTGCCGCAGGGCCTCGGACAGCTCCAGGTCGCGGCCGACCGCCAGCACCGCCTCCAGCAGGCTGTGCACCCGGTCACGGGTACCCCGGGCCGTGTCCAGCCGGGCCTGGAGCTCGTCCAGAAGCTCGTCCAGGCGCAGCTTCGCCACGGGGGCGGAACTCTCCGACGCGCTGCCCAAGGCATCCTCCACGGCTCACCCGACGCCACTGACCAGCGTAGGCGCGCCCGGCCTGCTGCGCCGGACACGAAGGGCCCATCGGCCCAGCGCCAGGACCCCACCGGGCCCCTGGCGGCGGTCACGGATGCGCGGAAACCTGGAAGGGCGAGTGGAACCGGCCCGGATCCGCCGCCCGAGAGGAGTGATCAGGGCATGAAGGCACTCACCTGCCACGCAACCAGCTGTCGTACCTGGGGCGACGTCCCCGAGGTGGACGGGGTGCTGCACCCCCTTCGCCGACACCTCGCTGTACCCGCTGCCCGACGGCGTCACCGATGAGGACGCCCTGCTGCTCGCCGACATCCTGCCCACTTCCTACGAGGCCGGCGTCCGCAACGGCCGGGTCGGCCCGGGCGTCATCATCACGACCGGCCTCGTCGATACGTACAGCACCCCCATGCTGCTCGACATGCCGGCCGTCGGCCGACTGGACGTCGCCGGGCTGGTCACCCACCGCTTCGGCCTCGACGAGGTGCCGGACGCGTACGACGTCTTCGCCGACGCTGCCGACACCGGGGCCCTGAAGGTCGCGCTCTTCCGGACGTGACCCCTGCCGCACGGAGGAGCTGACACCATGACCGACCGGCCCGACCCCGCTGACCTCGCCCGCCGGATCATCCAGCGCCGCGACCAACTCGGCCTGAACGAAGAGAGGTTGGCCTACCAGGCCGCCATGGCGCCGACCTACCTGCGGCACCTGCTGGAGGCCGGGCCGGAGTTCGACCCGCCCGGGTTCGTCCGGATCGCCGCCGTGCTCGGGATGGCCTGGCCGGAGCTCATGGAGGGCCACCGCCCCGACGCCCCGCCCGGACAGACCGAGCCCGCTTCGCGCCCCCTGTTGGTGCATCTCACCGAGCCCCAGTGCTGGGAGCTGATCGGCACCCACGGCATAGGCCGGATTGTCCTGCCCGTCCAGCCGGGACCGGCCGTCTTTCCGGTCAACTACGCGGTGGACGCCGCGACGATCGTCTACCGCACGGCCCCCGCAAGCGCCGCCGCCCCGCCCGACGGCTCCCCAGTCTCCTTCCAGGTGGACCACATCGACGACCGCCGGAGTCGGGGTTGGAGCGTCCTCGTCGTCGGCCACGCCCAGCACGTCGACGATCCCGAGGAGCAATTGCGGCTGTCGGCCCTGCCAGGCGCAACGCCGTGGGCCGGCGGCTCCCGGCCGCTGTGGGTGCGCATCGGGGCGGACCAGATCACCGGCCGCCGAATCGGCACCGGGTGAACGTTTCTCCAGGACACGGGGCCGCGTGGCTCGCCGCGCCGGCCGACGACCAGTCGCTGCTCCGGTGACCTGGCGATCGGGTCGGCCTCGATCGCCCGCGGCGGTGATAACGGCATCGGTGGTGAAGCCGAGCAGCAGGCCCAGCAGGATCATCCTGGTGGTGAGTTCCTTCATCGCGGCGCGTCGGGCTACCGCGAGCAACTCGATGACCACGTAGAGGACGGGGTCGGCGGCCAGCCCCAGGAAGGCGATGCCGACGGCCAGAGCGTTCAGTGCGGCTCGCGGCCGTGGAGCGGGGTTGCGCACGCGCCCGATCGGTAGGCCGAGGTAGACGGTGAGGCCGGCGAGGGCACCGAGCAGGGCGATCTGCGGACCTGGCATGGGAGGCTCCGGGGAGCGCGGTTCCGGGCGGGGCATGCCCTATGAGGTACGCCTGACCTAACTATCTGACCCTGGTGGTCTCCCGGAGCGTCCGGACGCCAGGGGCGGACGCCGCCGGTCCGGGGCGGGCGAGCCTCCGAGCAGCGCGATGTCCTCCGCGATCCGCCCGGCGAGGGGTTCCACGACGGCTGCGACGGGTGCCGACAGGCCGGTGCCCAGACTCGCGTCGGCGCCCTCCACGGCGTACACGACGAGACGTCCGGGGAGCCTGTCGAGCGCTCGGGCGAGCTCGACGGCCTCGCCGAGGCCGAGCCCGTGGGAGCTCGTCGCGCCGCCCGCCGGCGTCAGCCGTTCACTCTCCAGTGCCAGGCGGTGGACCCGGCCCGGGCGTCCGGGGTGGGCATGGGCGGCATCCACCACGATGGCGAGTTCGGCGCCATCCCACAGCGTGATGAGCCGGGCGGGGTCGCCGTCGCATACCCGCAGCACGGTCCCGCCCGGCAGGGGTTGCCGCTCGGCCCGCTCTGCCAGCCGCGCCACGACGGCCCAGCCCACACCGTCATCGTGCCGGTACTCGTTCCCGACACCGATGACGGCGATCCTCGTGGCGGCGTTCATGCGGTTCGCCTTCCCGTTCGTCGTGGCCGCCAGTCGCACCGAGGCCGTCCCGGGACCGTACGGGGAGTGGACGCCGCCACCTGGACCACGCCGAGACGCCTGGTCACGGGTCCGCGCAGATACTGGCCGGGACAGCTCCTGGCCGGGCTGCGTGATCGGTGCGCGGAGGTCGACGTGGCGGACGGCGCGGTGGTGATCGAGAAGGACGGGCTGAGCGTGCTCATCGCCGTCCTCGCCGGGCGGGGTCGTACGGTCGTCGGGCCGACGGTCCGCGACGGGGCGATCGTCCTGGCCGAACTCTTCGGCGGCGAGGACCTGCCCTACGGCTGGGGAGTCGAACTGGAGGCCGGGACGTACCGGCTACGGGCCCGCGAGGACGGCGCCGGGTTCGCCCACAGCGCGGGCCCGCAGTCATGGAAGACGTTCCTGCACCCGCCACGAGAGCGGCAGTGGACGGCCGACCGGGGCGCCGACGGGGAACTGGTGGTGACGGAGGACCGGACGCCGCCGCCCTCCTATGCGTTCCTCGGCGTCCGCCCCTGCGACCTGCGGGCCATTGCGATCCAGGACCGGGTGCTGACCGGTGGGACGCACGCCGACCCGGCGTACCGGGGGCGCCGCGAACGGGCGTTCCTGGTGGCGGTGGAGTGCACCGAACCCGGCGCGACCTGCTTCTGCGTGTCCATGGGCACCGGGCCGGCCGTCGGACCCGGCTATGACCTGGCGCTCACCGAGGTGCTCGACGCCGACGGCCACCGCTTCCTGCTGCGGGCCGGGAGCGAGGAGGGGGAGTCGGTCCTGGCCGAACTGCCGAGCCGCACCGCCGATGCCGCGACCCGGTCGGCCGCCCGCGATCGGGTCGCCGGGGCGGCCGACCGGATGGGCCGCAGCATGCCGCCGGTGGACCTGCGGGCGCTGATGCGCGAGACCCTCACGGCCGAGCGCTGGGACGACGTCGCGGCCCGCTGCCTGACCTGCGGCAACTGCACGATGGTCTGCCCGACCTGCTTCTGCACCACGGCCGAGGACGTCACCGACCTGACCGGCGACCACGCCGAGCGGTGGCGGCGCTGGGAGTCCTGCTTCGACCTGGACTTCTCCCACCTCCAGGCGGGCCCGGTCCGGGAGACCCCGCGCAGCCGCTACCGGCAGTGGGCCACCCACAAACTCGGCACCTGGTACGACCAGTTCGGCAGCTCGGGCTGCGTCGGCTGCGGGCGTTGCATCGTGTGGTGCCCGGTCGGCATCGACATCACGGAGGAGGCCCACGCGCTGCACCGCGAGCGGGAGGGCGCGGCTCGGCCGACGGAGGAGGAGGGTCCGTCGTGACCGTCGCCCGCCACGGATTCCTCGGTGCTCTGCCGCCCGGTCACCGCGACCGTCTGCTGGGCTTCTCCTGTGAGGTCGCCTTCCCCGGCGGCACCCGGATCTTCGAGGAGGACGGCGTCGCCGACCGGTTCTGGATCATCAGTTCCGGGAGCGTCGCGCTCGACGTCCACGTCCCGGGCCGGCGCGAAGCCGTCGTGGAGACCCTCGGCGAGGGCGATCTACTCGGCTGGTCCTGGCTGTTCGAACCGTACCGCTGGCACCTCGGCGCGCAGACCCGCGGCACCGTGCTGGCGTCCGAGTTCGACGCCGAGCGCATCCGCGCCGCGTGCGAGGAGGACCCCGCGTTCGGCCTGGCGGTGACGAACGGCGTCGCCCAGGTGATCGCCCGGCGACTGAAGGCCACCCGTACCCGCCTGCTGGACCTCTACGGGCTCCCCGGTGACGGTGGGGCGCGATGACGGCTCCCGTCCCTTACCGGGTGGTCGGCCGCGAGGCCGACACACCCGACACCGCCACGGTCGTCCTGGAGCCGCCCGGCCCGTCCCTCCCACCGTTCGCCCCGGGGCAGTTCGCCATGGTGTACGCCTTCGGTGTCGGGGACATCCCGCTGTCGGTCAGCGGTTTCGACGGGCACCGGCTGACCCACACCGTCCGTGCGGTCGGCGCGATCTCCGGCGCGTTGCACGGGCTGCGGCCCGGCGCGACGGTCGGGGTACGCGGCCCGTTCGGCACCGGCTGGGAGCTGCCCACCGCCGCAGGGCTCGACCTGGTGGTGGTGGCCGGAGGCATCGGTCTGGCGCCGCTGCGCCCGCTGGTGCGCGCAGCGCTTGCCACACCCGAGCAGTACGGGCGGTTGAACGTCCTGATCGGAGCGCGGACGCCCGGTGACCTGCTCTACGCCGAGGAGGTGCGCGGCTGGCGGACGGCCGCGTGGACGATGACCACCGTCGACCGCCCCGACACACAGTGGCGGGGCGAGGTCGGTGTCGTCACGACCCTGCTCGACCGGGCGGCCTTCGACCCGCCGGCGGCAACGGCGTTCATCTGCGGGCCCGAGCCGATGATCCGGGCCACCGCCCGCGACCTGGTGCAGCGAGGCGTCGCCCCCGACCGGATCAGGGTCTCCCTGGAACGCACCATGCACTGCGGGACGGGCCACTGCGGGCACTGCCAGCTCGGCCCCCTCCTGCTCTGCCGTGACGGCCCGGTCGTCACCTGGACCCGCGCCCAACCCCTCCTCACAGTCAGGGAATTGTGACGATGCCGAGCACCGCCGACCGGCGCCCGACGCTCGCCGTGTGGAAGTTCGCCTCCTGCGACGGCTGCCAACTCACCCTGCTGGACTGCGAGGACGAACTCCTCGCCATCGCCGAGCAGGTCGAGATCTCGCACTTCCCTGAGGCCTCCAGCGCGAGCACTCCGGGCCCGTACGACCTGTCGCTCGTCGAGGGCTCGGTCACCACCCCGCAGGACGCTGAGCGGATCCAGCACATCCGCGCGGTCTCGCGCCGTCTGGTGACCATCGGCGCCTGCGCCACCGCCGGCGGCGTCCAGGCCCTGCGCAACTACGCCGACGTCGCCGAGTTCCAGGCCGTCGTCTACGCCCGACCCGACTACATCGACACGCTCGCCACCTCCACACCGATCAGCGCCCACGTCCCCGTCGATTTCGAACTGCGTGGCTGCCCCATCGACCGGCACCAGCTCATCGAGGTCATCACCGCCCACCTGGCCGGCCGCAAACCGGACGTCCCCGCGCACAGCGTCTGCTTCGAGTGCAAGCAGCGCGGCACGGTCTGCGTGACGGTGGCCCACGGCACCCCCTGCCTCGGCCCGGTCACCCACGCCGGCTGCGGGGCGCTCTGCCCCGCGTACGACCGGGGCTGCTACGGCTGCTTCGGCCCCTCGAACTCCACGAACCTCCCCTCCTTCATCCCCCTCCTGCGCCGCGACGGCATGGACACCCTCGACGTGGTGCGGGTGCTACGCACCTTCAACACCGCCGCTCCAGAGTTCGAGGCGGCCTCCCGGAAGGAGCTGGACCGGTGACCCACCGCAGCTCCAGGGTGCTCCACGTCGGATCGCTCGCCCGTGTCGAGGGCGAGACCGCACTGCACCTGGGCCTGGACGGCGGCGAAGTCACCGAGGCCCGGCTGGCGATCTACGAACCCCCGCGGTTCTTCGAGGCGCTCCTGCGCGGACGCTCCTACACGGAACCGCCCGACATCACCTCGCGGGTCTGCGGGATCTGCCCGGTCGCCTACCAGATGAGCGCCTGCCGGGCCGTCGAGGACGCCTGCGGCGTCATCGTGGACGGGCAACTCGCCGCGCTGCGCCGACTGCTCTACTGCGGCGAGTGGATCGAGAGCCAGACGCTGCACATCCACCTCCTGCACGCACCCGACTTCCTCGGCTGCGACAGCGCCGTCGACCTGGCCCGCACCCACCGCACCGACGTCGAACGCGGTCTGCGACTCAAACAGGCCGGAAACGCGATCATGGAACTACTCGGCGGCCGGGCGATCCACCCCGTCAACGTCCGCGTCGGCGGCTTCCACCGCACCCCGACCACCGCCGAACTACGGCCCCTGGCCGAGCGGTTGCGCCGCGCCCGGGACGACGCACAGCAGACGGTCCGCTGGGTGGCCGGCTTCGAGTTCCCCGACGCCGGCTGTGACCACGACCTGCTCGCCCTGGCCGAGCCCGGCAGCTACGCCATCGAGTCGGGCACCCCGACCGTGATGCCCGCTCCGCAGACCGCCGGGCTGCCCGACGGGTCCGACCGCACACTGCCCACCCGTGCCTTCGACGTCCACGCGTTCGGAGACCACGTCGTCGAGAACCAGGTGCCGCACTCCACCGCCCTCCACTCCTTGCTGGAGGGCCGCCGCCACCTCACCGGCTCGCTCGCCCGCTACGCGATCAGCGGCCGCTGGCTGTCCCCGATCGCCCTCCAGGCCGCCCAGGACGCCGGACTCGGCGACCCGCGCCAGGGCGCCGTCTGCCGCAACCCCTTCCGGAGCATC
Organism: Kitasatospora sp. NPDC054795; assembly: GCF_053611565.1. Taxonomy (NCBI): domain Bacteria; kingdom Bacillati; phylum Actinomycetota; class Actinomycetes; order Kitasatosporales; family Streptomycetaceae; genus Kitasatospora; species Kitasatospora sp. NPDC054795. The sequence continues at coordinate 3,869 of NZ_JBSHAP010000053.1, read as the reverse complement.
GTCGTCCGGGCGGTCGAGGTGCTCTACGCCGTCGACGAGGCGCTGCGCATCATCAAGGCCTATGAACCCCCACGGCGGCCCCACATCGGGGTGTCACCGCGAGCTGCCACCGGTCACGGAGCCACCGAGGCACCGCGAGGGCTGCTCTACCACCGCTACGCCATCGACGGCGACGGAACTGTCACCGATGCCGTCCTCGTCCCGCCGACCGCGCAGAACCAGGGCGCGATCGAGGCGGACCTGCGCCGCATCGTGCAGGAACGCCTGGGAGCCGGCGATGCCACCGACGCAGAGCTGACCGCCCTGTGCGAGCGGGCGATCCGCAACCACGACCCGTGCATCTCGTGCTCGGCCCACTTCCTCGACCTCACCGTCGAGCGCACCTCGGCCGGTACCTGAGCCGGCCCGAGCAGGGAGTGCTCAGGCGGCGCCGCGAACGACGACCACGGGGCAGGGGGAGTGTTCCACGCAGTGCCGGCTCACGGAGCCGGGCATCGTGCCCTTGAAGCTGCCGAGACCCCTGCTGCCGACGACCAGGAGCCGAGCCCCACGAGCTGCCTGCATCGGCACCTCGGCCGGGTGGCCGTATTCGACGCGCTGCCGGATCGGTACCGGGGATTCCGTGGAGTCCTCCTCGCGCTCCACGGTGTTCGAGAGGGCGATGCGGGCCGCCTCCTCGACCTCGGAGCCCGGGATCGGCAGACCCCAACCGCTCCACGGCAGGTAGTCCCAGGCGGTCACGGCTTCAACCGCGGAGCCGTCCATCCGGGCGAATTCCACTGCCCAGTGCAGTGCCGTGGTTGAGGAGGGCGAGCCGTCGACGCCGACGACGATGGTGCGGGCACCTTCGCGTGCGGACTCCATGATGAACCTCCTGGAGTCGCTGTGCGGTGGGCGGGATCACGGCCCGGAATTCCGGGCGGACGACGAGCGGGCCGCGCGTCCGGTCCCTCGCGCCCCGGCCGGGTCGGCGGTTCCGCGGGCTGGTGCGGCAGAGGTCGGCCATGGCTGTTTCAACTGTCTGCCCTGTCACGACGTGACGCTCTCCCACAGCCGATTCCGTCTGCTTGTGCACACCGGCGTTCGCGGAACGTGACCGTCTTGCGGGCTTTCGGAGATCAGCGACCACCGGGCTTCGCGTAACAGCGTGCCGGGTGGCTGCTCCAGCCCTTCGGGGGAACGGGAGGGCGGGTCGGGGTTCAGTGCCGCAGCGCTGTGATCGCCGCTTCGGAGGCCGCGACGACGATGCTGTGGGAGCCGGCGATGCGTGAGACGAAGGCTTCGCGCGGCCCCAGGCGCCAGGCGTCGCTGCCGTAGAAGGCGTCCTCCCGTTCGCGGTGGTGGGCGAGGGAGGCGAATGCCCGGATCAGGTAGGCCTCTTCGTGGCCGTCCTCGTCGACCAGGGACGGGCCGCAGACGGTAGGTGCGTATCTCGATGATCATGCCCGGCAGGCTATCGGCACCCAGAGCCGGGCCCGGCCGGCCTCAGGTGACCGTTCGCAGGTCGTCCAGTAGTTCGGCCTGTCCGGTGATGACGCCGCTGAGGATGACCCGGGCGACCGTGAGCAGCTCGGCGACCTCGGGGGTGGTGAGGCGGTAGTAGACGGTGGAGCCCTCGCGGCGGGAGGAGACGAGCCGGGCGCGGCGCAGCACGGCGAGCTGTTGGGACAGGTGGGCGGCTTCCACGCCGACGTCGGGGAGCATCTCGGCGACGGCGTGCTCGCGCTGACTCAGCAGCTCCAGGACCCGGATCCGTACCGGGTGGCCGAGCGTCTTGAAGAACTCGGCCTTCAGCTGGTACAGCGGCGCGCTGACCACCGGAGGCGGGGTGGGAGCTTCGGCGTTCACGCGTCACCGTCTCCATCAGCGCTCGAAAGCGGGCCTCTACCTGGTCCGACTCTAGCAATTGTGCAGTTCAGGTGATCGTCAAGGGCAACCACCCCGAGTCTTCGCCGGCTGGGCGGCCGATCGCTCATGGCCAGAACTCACCGGGCACCCCCAGGGCCGACAGTGCGGTCGGCAGGTCGGAGCAGACGCGCACGAGACCGAGGGCGCCGCTGGTCGAGGGGAGGGGTGCCGCCCGGCCGCGCAGGCCGCACACCATCAGCGGGCATCGGTGCGCGCCGAGCCGTCCGGCCGCGTCGACGATTGCCGCCTCGCCCTCCTGGCTCCAGCCGAGCAGGCCGGACGGGTCGATCACCACCCGGCCGGCGCCAGGCGCGGAGCGGACGACACCACGGCGTTTCGGCCCGGTGGGATGCGCACTCCGGCTCCCTTCTCCATTCTCGTAGTTGCGAAGTTTAGCAAATGATAAAGTCATAGTGTCGGAGGCTTCCGGAAGCGCCTCCTTCGGTGGGCCGCCCTGGAACCGACGCCGGGGCGGCCCCACCCCCGCGACGAAGGCTGCTCGGCGGCGCCGCAGCAGCTCCCGCGGGTTTCAGCGCAAACCGGTGCCCAGGTCCCGGGAGATGGCCCGCGCGCTGTCCCGGACGGCGCTCACCAGGCCGGGTCGAACGGTCTCGCCGTCGCAGATGCGTTCCGCCGGGCCGCTGACGCCCACTGCCCCGACCACGTTTCCCGGACGGTCGCGGACCGGCGCGGCCACCGAGGCGGTGCCCGTCCAGGGCTCCTCCACCGAGGCGGCCCAACCGCGCTCGCGGATCAGTGCGGCCTCGGCGGCGGTGTCCGTGGGGATGCGCGGGGTGGGCGCCTCGCAGGTCCGGCCGAGCGGATTCCGGCGCAGTGACGGGTCGTGGGCCAACAGGATCTTGCCGAGGGCGGTGGCGTGCAGCGGCTGCATGGTGCCCACGTCCAGGGTCTGGCGGCTGTCGTCGGGGCGGAAGACGTGGTGGACGATCAGCACCCCGTGCTGGTGCCGGACGCCGAGGTGGACGGCCTCTCCCGACACACGGGCGAGGTCGTCCGTCCACAGTCGGGCGCGGGCGCGCAGCTCGTGCACGTCCAGGTAGCTCTGTCCGAGGCGCAGGAGTTCGGCGCCGAGCTGGTACTTGCCGCTGTCGGGGTCCTGTTCGACGAGTCCCTCCTCGCGCAGCGTGCGCAGGATTCCGTGCGCGGTCGCTTTGGCCAGTCCTGTGGAGGTGGCGACGTCGGCGAGGCCGAGTCGGCGTTCGCTGGCGGCGAGCAGGCGCAGGATGGCGGTCGCTCGGGTCAGCGACTGGATGGGGCGGGACACTGGGCGTGTGCTCGGTGTTCGTCCGGCGGCGGGTTCAGTGGCGGCGGGTTCAGTGACGGTTGCCGAGGGCGAAGAGCAGGATGACGAAGCCGGCGAACAGGTGGGTGCCGAGGATGTAGATCCCGGCCCGGATGAGCATGGCCTTGCGCCGGCTCTTCTCCTCGGAGGTGGCATCGCTGTTCACGGCCGGTGCTCCTGGGGTCGGGTGGTGGGCCGGTCGTGGCGGGGCCGGGGGCGGATGTGCAGGCGCTGGCCGGTGAGGGTGGCTTCGGCGAGGCGTTCGCGCAGGGTGGTCAGGTCGACGACGTCGGGGGCCGTCGGGGCGCCGTGGTCGTCATAGGGGGTGATCTCGAAGCGCAAGGATGTCCTTCCGGGGCCGGGTCGGGGTGCGGGCTTGGCGGGCAGGGGCAGTTGAACGCGGACGGTCTTGCCGGCGCTCAGGGTGGAGGGGCGATGGCGGGGCGACCGCCGAAGTCGTGGCCGAGTTTCGCGATCACCTGCAGGCCGCCGTCGGCCGGCGGTGGGCTCCGTTTCCTGCCGTGGTGTTGGCTTCGTTGCGTGGAGGTCGTGCTTCATGCGGCGGCGTCGGCCAGGACGCCGGTGGTGTGCAGTTCGGCGCGGGCGTAGGCGATGGCTTCGGGGGTGTGGCCGAAGACCCGCCCCGCGGTGTTCAGGC
>NZ_JBSHAP010000052.1:0-59073 GCF_053611565.1 Kitasatospora sp. NPDC054795 | reverse complement strand
GAGACAGCGCCTGCCCCGCACCACCGCAGGCGACCGGGCCGCGGCCGCCCCACCCCGGGAGGCCGCGGCCCGTTCGCCGTGCCTGCTCCCGCTCCGGGACCGCCCCCGACCCCGACCCCGGCCCCGGCCCCGGCCCCGGCCGACTGGTGCCACGACCCCTGCCACCAGCAGATTCCCGACCGTTCGGCCACCACCCATTGGGGTGAATCAGGGGGTTTTCCGCTTCCCTCCCGGAACCACGCTGTGCAAAGCTTTCATTACCCTCGGTTTACCGAGTCTTGATGGTTCGCCCGGCGGCCCCCGGTGAGACGTCCCGCACCTCGCCCGGAGCCCTGGCGGGCCTGATGGTCAACGCCGGCCGGTGACACCCGCACTCCCCCGCCGCGCCCACGCCATCCCGCCACACCGTCGCGACCCACGACAGCCGATCCGCCCCGGAGCCCCACCCCGGACTCACCGCCGGACCTGACTGCGTTCGCTCCCCCGGACAGACGGGAAGACAATGACCCTCGACATCTCCAGCGCCCCCATCGCCTCCGACACCACCGACCACGCGCCACCGGGCCCGGCCCCCCGGATCCGGTGGGCCCAGGACCTCTCCGCGTCCCTCGTGGTCTTCCTCATCGCCGTGCCGTTCTCCCTCGGCATCGCGCTCGCCACCGGCGCCCCGCTCACCGCCGGCCTGGCCGCCGCGGCCGCGGGCGGGATCCTGGTCGGGCTGTTCGGCGGCACACCGCTCCAGGTCAGCGGCCCCTCGGCGGCGCTGACGGTGATCACCGCCGGGCTGATCGCCCGGTACGGCTGGCAGGCCACCTGCGCCATCACCGTCGCCGCCGGCCTGCTCCAACTCCTCCTCGGCGCACGTCGAGTGGCCCGGACGGCGCTCGCCGTCTCACCCGCGATCGTGCACGGCATGCTGGCCGGGGTCGGGATCACCATCGCGATCGCGCAGCTCCACGTCGTCCTCGGCGGCTCCCCGCAGAGCTCCGCGATCGCCAACATCCTGGCCCTTCCCGGCCAGTTGTCCGGCCCGCACCCGGCCGCGGTGCTGGCCGGCACGGTGACCGCCGCCGTCCTGGTCGGCTGGCCCCGGCTCGGCCGACTCCCCGGCCGTGCCGGCGAGTTCGGCGCCCGGCTGACCAAGGTGCCCGGCCCGCTGGCCGGGGTCGCGCTGGCCACCGCCCTCGTCCTCGCCCTGGACCTGCGGCTCGCCCACATCGAGCTGCCCGCCTGGCGCCCGCAGTCGCTCCTGCCCGCGCTTCCGCACGGCCCGGTTCTCGGGCTGCTCGCCGCCGTCCTCACCGTCACCGCCGTGGCCAGCGTGGAGTCACTGCTGTCCGCCGTCGCGATCGACCGGATGTCCCGGCGGACCGGCGACCTCGACCGCGAACTGCGCGGCCAGGGCCTCGCCAACCTGGTGAGCGGCCTGGTCGGCGGGCTGCCGGTCGCCGGGGGCGCGGTGCGCAGTACCGCCAACGTGCGGGCCGGTGGCCGGACCAGGTGGGCCTCGGTGCTGCACGGCATCTGGGTGCTGGCCGCCGCGCTGGCGCTGACCGGCGGGCTGCGCCACATCCCGCTGGCCGCGCTCGCCGCGCTGGTGCTGGTGGTGGGGCTGCAGATGGTGAGCTTCGCGCACATCCGCAGGGTGCACCGGCACCGCGAGTTCCCCGTCTACCTGATCACCGTGCTCGGTGTGGTGGCCGTCGGCGTGCTGTGGGGCGTCGCGATCGGCGCCGGCACCGCCGTACTGCTCGCGCTCTACCGGCTGACCCGCGCCCACGTGGATGTGGAGACCGGCCCCGATGGGACGGTCACCGTCCGGACGCACGGCCCGCTCACCTTCACCGCCGTACCCCGGCTCAGCCGGGCGCTGGCCGGCATCCCCGCCGGGGCCGGGGTCACGGTGATTCACGACGGCTCCTTCCTGGACCACGCCGCGTACGAGACGCTGCACACCTGGCGGGCCGCGCACCAGGACGCGGGCGGACGGGTCTCGATGGTGACGCGCCGCCAGGACTACGAGGTTCTGGACCCGGACGGCACCGTGCGCGCGGGCAGTTCACCGGGCCCGCACCGGTGCCGGGCCTGGACGCCCTGGGTCGGCCACCACTGCATCGATCAGCAGGAGGACCCGCACGGCCGACTGCTGGACGGCGTCCGGGTGTTCCAGCGGCACACCGCCCCGCTGATCAGGCCGGAACTCGCCCGGCTGGCCCGCGAGGGGCAGGCGCCCTCCCAGCTCTTCCTGACCTGCGCGGACTCCCGGATGGTCACCAGCATGATCACCAATAGCGGCCCGGGCGACCTGTTCACCGTGCGCAACGTGGGCAACCTTGTGCCGGCCCCGCACGAACCCGGAGCGGCCGACGACTCGGTGGCCGCCGCGGTGCAGTACGCGGTCGAGGTGCTGGAGGTCCGCTCGATCACGGTCTGCGGCCACTCCGGCTGCGGCGCGATGAAGGCCCTGCTGGACGGCGTGCACGAGCGCCCCGGGCCGCCCACCCCCCTGGCCCGCTGGTTGCGCAACGGCCGCGGCTCGCTGGACCGGCTCCGACGCGTCCCGGCGGAGTTCGCCGCCCGGCCGGCGGTGGACGTCGTGGAGCAGCTCTGCATCACCAACGTGGTCCAGCAGCTGGACCAGTTGATGGCGAACCCGGCGGTGGAGCGCCGGGTCGAGGAGGGCACCCTGCGGCTGGTCGGGATGTACTTCGACTTCGCGACGGCCCAGGCCTATGTCCTGGACCGGGCCGCCGGGACGTTCAGCCCGATCGAGGCCCGCACCGGCAATCGCACGAACGGAATCGAACACCACGCCGAGAACCCCACCGGAACCGGCCCCGAGGACCGGCCGGACACAGCATCGGCCGAACGGGTGAATGCGGATGATCGGCTTCCGGCCGGGGACGGTGGGGAGGGCCCCCGACTGGCCGCCTGAGAGCCGGGTCCGTGTCCCGCCGGGCGGGCCGGGGCACGGGCCCACCCACCCCCGAACGGCCGTCCGGTCCTCCGCGGTGGATCGGACCGGAACCCGACCGGCCATCGGTCAAAGGTCTACACCAATTCCCAGGAGCCTCTTGTCAACTGCCCCGTTCGCCTGGTGAGCTGTGCGCTGGGACACACGGGACAATCCCCACGCACGGGAACGCCCCCGATCATGACTCGATGAGGAGTGCGCGTTGAGCAACGAGAGCCTGGCCAACCTGCTCAAGGAGGAGCGGCGCTTCGCCCCGCCGGCAGAGCTCGCCGCAGCCGCCAACGTCACCGCGGCCGCGTACGCGCAGGCCTCCGAGGACCGTCTGGGCTTCTGGGCCGAGCAGGCCCGTCGCCTCACCTGGGCCGTCGAGCCGACCGAGACCCTCGACTGGTCCAACCCTCCCTTCGCCAAGTGGTTCGCCGACGGCAAGCTCAATGTCGCGTACAACTGCGTCGACCGCCACGTGGAGAACGGCCTGGGCGACCGGGTCGCGATCCACTTCGAGGGCGAGCCCGGCGACGGCCGTTCGATCACCTACGCCCAGCTCAAGGACGAGGTCTCGCAGGCGGCCAACGCACTGCTGGAGCTCGGTGTCCGCAAGGGCGACCGGGTCGCCGTCTACCTGCCGATGATCGCCGAGGCGGTCGTCGCGATGCTCGCCTGCGCCCGGATCGGCGCCACCCACTCGGTGGTCTTCGGCGGCTTCTCCTCCGACGCCGTCGCCTCCCGCATCCAGGACGCCCAGGCCAAGCTCGTCATCACCGCCGACGGCGGCTACCGCCGGGGCAAGCCCTCCGCCCTGAAGCCGGCCATCGACGAGGCGCTCACCAAGGTCGACGGCGTCGAGCACGTCCTGGTGGTCCGCCGCACCGAGCAGGACGTCCCGTGGACCGAGGGCCGCGACGTCTGGTGGCACGAGATCACCGCGCGCCAGTCCACCGAGCACACCCCCGAGGCGCACGACGCCGAGCACCCGCTGTTCATCCTCTACACCTCGGGCACCACCGGTAAGCCCAAGGGCATCCTGCACACCTCGGGCGGCTACCTCACCCAGGCCAGCTACACCCACCACGCGGTCTTCGACCTCAAGCCGGAGACCGACGTCTACTGGTGCACCGCCGACATCGGCTGGGTCACCGGTCACTCGTACATCGTCTACGGCCCGCTCTCCAACGGCGCCACCCAGGTCATCTACGAGGGCACCCCGGACACCCCGCACCAGGGCCGGTTCTGGGAGATCGTCCAGAAGTACGGCGTGACCATCCTCTACACCGCGCCGACCGCGATCCGCACCTTCATGAAGTGGGGCGACGACATCCCCGCGAAGTTCGACCTGTCCTCGCTGCGGGTGCTGGGCAGCGTCGGCGAGCCGATCAACCCCGAGGCCTGGGTCTGGTACCGCGAGCACATCGGCGGCGGCACCTGTCCGATCGTGGACACCTGGTGGCAGACCGAGACGGGCGCCATCATGATCAGCCCGCTGCCGGGCATCACCGAGACCAAGCCGGGCTCGGCCCAGCGCGGCCTGCCGGGCATCGCGGCCACCGTGGTGGACGACAACGCCGTCGAGGTGCCGAACGGCTCCGGCGGCTACCTGGTGCTCACCGAGCCGTGGCCGTCCATGCTCCGCACCATCTGGGGCGACGACCAGCGCTACATCGACACCTACTGGTCGCGCTTCGAGGGCCGCTACTTCGCCGGCGACGGCGCCAAGAAGGACGAGGACGGGGACATCTGGCTGCTCGGCCGGGTGGACGACGTCATGCTCGTCTCGGGCCACAACATCTCCACCACCGAGGTCGAGTCGGCCCTGGTCGGCCACCCCTCGGTGGCCGAGTCCGCCGTGGTCGGCGCGACCGACGCCACCACCGGCCAGGCCATCGTCGCCTTCGTGATCCTGCGCGGCGGCGTCACCGAGAGCCCCGAGCTGGTCGAGGAGCTGCGGGCGCACGTCGGCCGCACGCTCGGCCCGATCGCCAAGCCGAAGCAGATCAAGGTGGTCGGCGAGCTGCCGAAGACCCGCTCCGGCAAGATCATGCGCCGCCTGCTGCGTGACATCGCCGAGGGCCGCGAGGTCGGTGACACCACCACCCTGGCCGACAGCACGGTGATGAGCCAGATCCAGGCCCAGCTGCCGCCCTCCGACAACGGCAACGGCAACAGCAACGACAACGGCTGAGCGCACGACAACGGCTGAGGCCGCGGCGCCGGCAACCTCCGAGCGCCACTGAGACGACGACTGTGCCCCGGGCGGCGATCACCGCCCGGGGCACAGTCGTCCCGTCGGTCACCCGTTCGGACAGCGAGGCCCGCCCCGGCATCCCGCCTTCTCCCAGCGACCCGGCCGCCGTCCGGTGCCGAGCCGCCGTTCGAGCACGGGGCCGCCCGTCGGGTACGCGGCCGCCGTTCGAGTACAGGCCGCCGTTCCACGTACGGGCCGCTGCTCCCCCGGAGTGCGAAACCAGCCCGCAGGGATTAAGTCCTTTGTTAGGACAATCCGGATGTCACCCAAACGTCCCGCTAGACTATTAAGGACGCATCAAGATCCCTTGACGGGAGTCGCGGGCGTCACAGGGCGCGCCGGGAAGTCTGGTCGGCAACTGCACCACAGGTGTATCCATTGCCGCTCCCAGCCCCAGGAGGTCCCGCGTGACCGACCAGCCGCCTGCCCATGAGCCGACGACCCGCCGCCGGCAGTTCCTCGGCCGGCTGTCACTGCCCGAGCGCACCTTCATCACCGACGCCCTGCGCACCGAGACGGTCGGCGGCATGCTGCTGCTGGGCGCCGCCGTCGTCGCACTGATCTGGGCCAACGCCTGGCCGCAGGCCTACCAGAGCGTGCTCGACTACACCGTCGGCCCCTCCGCCCCGCTCCACCTGAACCTCTCCCTGGCCACCTGGGCCAAGGACGGCCTGCTGGCGATCTTCTTCTTCGTCGCCGGGATCGAGCTCAAACGCGAGTTCGTCGCGGGTGAGCTGCGCACGCCCAGTGCCGCGCTGCTGCCCGTGGTCGCCGCCGTCTGCGGGGTGGCGCTGCCCGCGATCCTCTTCGCCCTGGTGAACTCCGGCAGCGGCGGGCATCCCAGTGGCTGGGCAATCCCGACCGCCACGGACATCGCCTTCGCACTCGGTGTGCTGGCCGTGGTCGGCAGCCACCTGCCGTCCCCGCTGCGTGCCTTCCTGCTCACCCTGGCGGTGGTCGACGACCTGATCGCGATCCTGATCATCGCGATCTTCTACAGCCACGGCATCAAGTTCTGGGCGCTCGGCCTCGCCTTCGTCGGGCTGGCGCTGTTCTGGTTCCTGCACCGGCGCGGCGTCCACGGCTGGTACCTCTTCGTGCCGCTGGCGTTCGTGACCTGGGCGCTGATGCACGAGAGCGGCATCCACGCCACGGTGGCGGGCGTCGCGATGGGCCTGATGCTGCGCTGCCACCGGGAGGGCGACGAGCAGCACTCCCCCGGCGAGCACATCGAGCACCTGGTCCGCCCGCTCTCGGCCGGCCTCGCCGTCCCGCTGTTCGCGCTGTTCTCGGCCGGGGTGGCCGTCTCCGGCCCGAAACTGCGCGAGGTGTTCACCCAGGCCGCCCCGTTGGGCATCGTGATCGGCCTGCTGGTCGGCAAGTCGGTGGGCGTGTTCGGCGGGGCCTGGCTGACCGCCCGGTTCACCAGGGCCGAGCTGAACCCGCGGCTCAAGTGGGCCGACATGGTCGCGGTCTCGGTGCTCGCGGGCATAGGTTTCACCGTCTCGCTGCTGATCAGCGAGCTGGCCTTCCCGGACGACCCGGCGCTCGCCGCCCGGGCCAAGACGGCGGTGCTGGTGGGCTCGGTGCTCTCCGCGGTCGTCGCCACGGTCCTGCTGAAGCTGCGCAACCGGCACTACCGCGAGCTGTGCGAGGAGGAGGACCGGGACGCGGACGGGGATGGCATCCCCGACATCTACCAGGAGAACGACCCGGCCTGGCAGGCCAGGGTCGGCGAGTCGCCCCGCCCGGCGACCGGTGAGGAAGGCGACCCCGGCCCCGGCCACCAGGGTCGGCCCGGCCACACCGACTGAGACGCCCCGGCTGAAGCGCTGCCCGAAGCCCTGGCGGAGGCGCCCGGAGCACCCCCGCCGCCGGGACACATCCCTCCGGCGGGGCCCCGGAGTGGTGTCCGACTGACCGGTAGGGGCATGATTCTGAACTGTCGACAACCCACAGACGCCTCCGGACCCCCAGCGGCCCCGGAACCGCACACCCGCGGCGGCGTCACGCCGCACAGCCGCAGAGGAGAACCGCTGATGCCCGCAGGAGCCGCAGACCCGTCCAGCAACGGCCGGGTGCCCTACGAGGGCGAGCGTTCGGTGGGGCAGCTGTTCGCGGCGGCCACCGCCGACCTGTCCGCGCTGGTCCACGACGAGATCGCGCTCGCCAAGGCCGAGATCCGGGCGGACGTCAAGCGCGGCGTCTCCGGCGGCGTCTCGCTGATCGTCGCCGGTGTGGTGGCGCTGTTCTCCATCCCGATGCTGAGCGCCGCGGCGGCCTTCGGCATCCACGCGCTGGGCCTGTCGCTGGGCTGGTCCTTCCTGGTCGTGGCGGGCGCCTACCTGCTGCTCGCGGTGCTGCTCGGGATGCTGGCCTGGCGCTCGTTCAAGAAGATCGAGAAGCCGGTGCGCACCATCGAGGGCGCCCAGAAGACCGCCGACGTGCTGAAGAACGCCCGGCCGCGGCCGGCCACCCAGGAGGAGATCGACCGGGCGTTCGGCCGCATCCCGTAACCCACCCGGCGCCGGTGACCGGCCCGGGCGGGCGGGGACGGCGCCGCGCCGTGAGCGGAGAGGGCCCGCCGGGGCGGGCTCCGAACCCGCCGACCACGAGTGCCGGGCACGTGTCCGGCGCCGGGATGTGACACGCTCTCGGTATGCCGCTTGACCAGAAGCCCGTGCCCGCGCAGCCGTCCGCCGAATCCGGCCCCGACTCCGGCGCCGGACTCACCCCCGAAGGCCCCGCCGGCCCCGAAGACCCCGGCGCCGCCCCCGGGGGCACCGGCCCGGCACCCGCGCGGAAGCCTGGGCGGGAGAGCGGGCGGGGGACCGGTCGGGAAGCCTTCGCGGCGGCCTCCTCCGGGGCCCCGGCCGCGGGCGACGCGGAGCCCTGGAGCATCCGGCAGGCCGGCCCGTGGACGCACCGCGACCTCGCGGCCAACGGCGCCCGCTTCCACATCGCCGAGCTGGGCTCCGGCCCGCTGGTGCTGCTGGTGCACGGCTGGCCCGAGTACTGGTGGGCCTGGCGCCACCAGCTGACCGCGCTCGCCGAGGCCGGCTACCGGGCGGTGGCGCTCGACCTGCGCGGCATCGGCGGCAGCGACCGCACCCCGCGCGGGTACGACCCGGGCAACCTCGCCCTGGACATCACCGGGGTGATCCGCTCGCTCGGCGAGCGCCGGGCGCACCTGGTCGGGCACGCCTCCGGCGGCACCCTGGCCTGGGTGGCGGCCGTGATGCGGCCGTCCGTCATCCAGAGCCTCACCGTGGTCTCCGCCGCGCATCCGCGGGACCTGCGTCGGGCGCTGCTGACCGACCGCCGGCAGTTCGCCGCCTTCGAGCACGTGCTGGGTTTCCAGCGGCCGTGGATACCGGAGCGCCGCCTGGTCGCCGACGACGCCGAGCAGGTCGGCCGCTACCTGACCTCGTGGACCGGTCCGAACGGCCTGGACGAGGCCGCGCTGCACGCGTACCGACAGGCGATCCAGATCCCCAGCACGGCGCACTGCTCGATCGAACCGTACCGCTGGCTGCTGCGCTCCTTGGCCCGGCCGGACGGCATCCAGTTCGCCCGGCGGATGAAGAAGCCGATCACCGCGCCGACCCTGCACGTTCAGGGCGCCGCGGACCCGGTGCTGCTGTCGCACACCGCGCTCGGCGGCGGCGAGTACGTGGCGGCGCCGTACCGCTGGCGGCTGCTGCCGGACGTCGGGCACTTCCCGCACGAGGAGGCGCCGGAGGAGTTCACCGCCGAGCTGCTGGACTGGGTCGGCCGCCACAAGGAGTGACCCCGGACGCGACCGGACGCCACCGCACGGGCGCGCGGAACCGGGGATCCCGTACGCGGCCGGACGCGGCCGGACGCGGCCGTACGTGCGGTCGGACGCTCGGCCGACCGGGAGGGCTCTCGGGCCCAACTCCCTTATGTTGACGCTCATATGACAACCGCATAGGCCAATTTCGGCGAGGCCCGGGCGGTTACCTCCACCGGCCCAGGGGCATCCATTCCGGTATGAGTTGGATGCCCGAAAGCGGCGGCGCCCCGCGCGGCCGACGTCACAACAGCCCCCAGCGCTCCGCCCACCGACCCGACCGGGCGGACGACCTCGGCTTCGACGGCCCCGATGGCCGCCGGCGCACGGAGCGGCGGCAGCTCGGCATCCCCCGCATCCTCGGCCGGCGCGCCCGCTGGGTGGGAGCACGGCTGCGGCGCGAGACCTGAGGCCCCGCGCCGCATCGCATCGGCCGGCACACCAAGCACCAGTACGCCGAACACCGGCACGCCGAACACCGGCACGCCGAGCACCGGTGCGCCCGGTGCCGGGCGGCCAGTGCCGGCCGCCCGGCACGGCCCGTTCAGTTCACGATCGTCGGCGACAGCGCGGTGAACCAGAGCAGGACGAAGGTCGCCACCGACATGATCGGCACCAGCACCTTGGTCTCGACGCTGTTGCCGCTGCGCTTGATCAGCACGACCTCGTAGCGCTCCTTGTGCGGCCAGAGCAGCGGTGCGCCCTTCTTGGTCAGGCAGTCGCCGAGCAGGTGCGCCAGCGTGCCCAGCGCCACCGCGTACGGCAGCCAGCCGGGCGAGTTGGGCATCCAGGTGTTCATCCCGAAGGTGCCGAGCGCGGCCAGGCCGATGACGGTGATCCAGGCCTCCGGTCCGTCGCCCGGCGGGCAGAGCCGCAGGGCCCGGATCGCGAGCGCCAGCAGGAAGAAGGTCAGTCCGAGGGTGAAGTTGCGCCCCAGGTAGGTGACCCCGGCCCAGGTGCCGGCGCCCATCAGCGCGACGAACAGCAGCGAGTGGGTGGCGTGCCGGTGGCCGCCGGAGATCCAGGCCACGAAGCGGCAGAGCACCTTGGAGACGGGGCCGAGGAAGTTGGCGATCGAGCCGTCGTGGTGGTCGAGGTCCGGCAGCAGGGCCGCGCCCGCGCACAGCACCGTGCCCATCAGTATGTCCGCCGGCTGCAGGGTGGTGTGCAGGAGCAGCGGGGGCAGGAAGGGAGCCGAGGCCGCGTACAGCATCGCCCCGCTCACCGCGTGCGAGTGACCCATCATCGGACTGCCACGACCTCTCGTCGGGCCCACGCCGGGACGGCGCCCGGTTGAGCCGAACGGGTGAGCGCGGCCGAGGCTACCAGGGCTGCCTGACGGGGCGACGGATATCGGACGGACCGGCCCGGCGCGCCCTTCCCGGCCACAGCCCGACCCCGGCCCGACCCCGGCCCGACCTCAGCCCCAACCCAACCCCACTCCGCCCCCGCCCCCGCGCCCGCCGGCACCCGTCAGAGCGCGCACCCCTGGGTGTCCGCCCGGCCGGTCGAGGCGCCGCCCTGCTCGACGTCCTCGCGTACCTCGGCCGCGGTCAGCACGTAGCCGGTGTCCGCGCTGTCCAGCGACTTGGCGAAGACCACGCCGTACACCTCGCCGTCCGGGGTGAGCAGCGGGCCGCCGCTGTTGCCCTGGCGGACCACCGAGCGCACCGAGTAGACGTCGCGGACCACCTGGCCGCGGTGGTAGATGTCCGGGCCGTTGGCCTGGATCCGGCCGCGGATGCGGGCCGGCTGGACGTTGAAGGCCCCGTTCTCCGGGAAGCCGGCCACGATCGCGCTGTCGTTGGTCTTCGCCTCGCCGGCGAAGGTCAGTGCGGGCGCGTTCAGCTTGGGCACGTCCAGGACGGCGATGTCGCGCTGCCAGTCGTAGCGGACCACCGTCGCGTCGTACAGCTGGCCGACCCCGCCGATCTGCACGGTCGGCTCGTTGACCCCGCCGACCACGTGGGCGTTGGTCATCACCCGGTGCGGGGCGAAGACGAAGCCGCTGCCCTCCAGGGTCTTGCCGCAGGAGGTCGCCGTGCCGACCACCTTGACCAGGCTCTGCCGGGCCCGCGTCACCGCCGGGTTGTTGGCCAGCGCCGGGTCGGGGGTGTCGACCTGGGTGATCGGCTCGTGCTCGAAGGGGTTGAAGACCTGCGGGAAGCCGTTGCGGGCGAGCACCTTGGAGAAGTCCGAGAACCAGTTCGGCGCGTCGCCGGGCAGCGCGTTCTGCACCCCGCCGAGGACCGCCGAGGAGCGCACCTGCTTGGAGACCGTCGGCAGCGACGCCCCTGCCAGCGCCGAACCGATCAGCCAGGCCACCAGCAGCATCGAGACGACGTTCACCACCGCGCCGCCGCTCGCGTCCAGCACCCGGGCCGGGCGGCGCCCGATGTGTCCGCGCAGCTTCCAGCCGAAGTGCGCGGTGATCGCCTGGCCGATCGCGGCGAGGACGATCACCACCACGACGGCCACCACCGAGGCCGTGGTGCCCGGGCCGATGTGGTCGAGCACCAGCAGCGGCAGCAGCTCGACCGCGAGCAGGCCGCCGCCGAGGAAGCCGACCAACGAGAGCACGCCGACCACGAAGCCCTGCCGATAGCCCGACACGGCGAATGCCACGGCCGCGGCGATCAGCAGCACATCCAGGACGTTCACTCGGACACCCTCCCACGGTCCGCGCGCCGCACGCGCCGACGTCCGGTCACGAAGCGTCGGCGTCGCCGCCCGGCAGCACCCGGGAGTGTTCGAGGTCTCCCTGGACCAGGGCCAGTGCGTCGTCCGAGAGGTCGACGATCCGGGACGGGTCCCAGGGCAGCTCCAGGCCGCCGTGGTGCAGCACCCGGTCGATCACCCCGGCGGTGAAGCCCCAGACCAGCCGCCCGGCGACCGCGAAGGCCGGCCCGATGTGCCCCGACGGGTGGCGCAGCCGCACCCGGTTCGCCGGGTCGGCCAGCTCCGTGATCGTGACCCGGAACACCGCGCCGGTCTCGGCCGCATCCACCGGGCGCACCGGCGTCTCCTCGCGCCACCAGCCGAGCACCGGGGTCACCACGAAGCTGCTCACCGGGATGTACAGCCGGGGCAGCTCCGCGAACACCTGCACCCCGGCCGGGTCCAGGCCGGTCTCCTCCCAGGCTTCGCGCAGCGCCGCCGCGATCGGGCCCGGGCCGTTCGGGTCGCCGTCCTCCGGGTCCAGCACGCCGCCGGGGAAGGACGGCTGGCCGGCGTGCGAGCGCAACGAGCGGGCCCGCTCGATCAGCAGCAGGTCCGGACCTTCCGGTCCCTCGCCGAACAGCATCAGCACGGCCGCCGGCCGGCCGCCCTCGGCCGGTGGCAGGAAGCGGCTCAGCTGCTCCGGCAGCACCCGCTCGGCCGCCTCCCGGACCGGTTCCAGCCAGCCCGGCAGCCCGTCCGGCTCGATGCCCCGGGCGACTCCCCCGGCCTCCGGCCCGGGGTGGCCCCACCGCCCGCTCATGCGTCCACCGCCAGGTCCGCGACGTGCCCGTGGTGGCCGGCGGCGTCCGCGCGGGCGGCCGCCTCGCCGGGGAAGTCGGCCGGCGGCCGGAGCCGCTGCCCGGGCCGGCCGCCCATCTCGTACTTCAACAGCTTGCGTGCCTTCTCCGGGTCGGTCTCCCCCTCGCCGTACGAGGGGCAGAGCGGCGCGATCGGGCAGGCGCCGCAGGCGGGCTTCTGGGAGTGGCAGATCCGGCGGCCGTGGAAGACCACCCGGTGCGAGAGCATCGTCCACTCCGACTTCGGGAAGATCTCGGCGACGGCCGCCTCGACCTTCACCGGGTCCTCCTCGGTGGTCCAGCCGAACCGCCGGACCAGGCGTCCGAAGTGGGTGTCCACCGTGATGCCGGGGACCCCGAAGGCGTTGCCGAGGACGACATTGGCGGTCTTGCGGCCGACGCCGGGCAGGGTCACCAGGTCGGCCAGCCGGCCGGGGACCTCGCCGCCGAACTCGTCGCGCAGCGCTATCGAGAGGCCCAGGAGCGACTTCGCCTTGTTCCGGAAGAAGCCGGTAGGGCGGATGATCTCCTCCAGCTCCTCCGGGTTCGCCGCCGCCATGTCCTCCGGCGTCGGGTACTTCGCGAACAGCGCCGGGGTGGTCTGGTTCACCCGCAGGTCGGTGGTCTGCGCCGACAGCACGGTGGCCACCAGCAGTTGGAACGGGTTCTCGAAGTCCAGCTCCGGATGCGCGTACGGGTACAACTCCGCCAGCTCGCGGTTGATCCGCCGGGCCCGCCGCACCATCGCCAGGCGCGATTCCGGCTTCCTCGGCTTCACCGCCGCCTTCTTCACCGCCGCCTTCTTCACCGCCGCCTTCTTCGCCACCGGCTCCTGCGCCGCGGCCTTCCGGACCTTGCTCTCTGCCATGCACGAAGGCTACGCCGACCGGCGGACCGCTCGCGGCCGATCAAGCACGGAAACCGGTCCTGGCAAGGCCTGTTGTCTAATGAAGTCCGCCCGTGGCCGTCACCTGACAGGGGGAGAGTACGGATGATCAGGGTCCTGCTGGCAGAGGACATGAGCATGGTGCGCGGCGCGCTGGTGGCCCTCCTCGCGTACGAGGAGGACCTGGAGGTCGTCGCCGACGTGGAGCGCGGGGACCTGGTGGTGCCGACCGCCCTGGAGGTGCGCCCGGACGTCGCGGTGCTCGACATCGACCTGCCCGGACTGGACGGGCTGCGGGCGGCGGCCGAACTGCACGAGAAGCTCCCCGGCTGCCGGACGCTGGTCCTCACCGGACTGGTGCGACCCGCCCACCTGCGCGCCGCGTTCTCCGCCCGCGCGCTCGGCTTCCTCGGGAAGGACGCCCCGGCGCAGGAGCTGGCGGCGGCGATCCGCAAGGTGGCCGCCGGCGAGCGCGTCGTCGACCCGGAGCTGGCGCTGGCCGCCCTGGACACCCGGGAGAGCCCGCTGACGCCCCGGGAGTCGGAGGTCCTGCGGCTCGCGGCGCAGGGGGACTCCGCCACCGAGATCGCCGGCCGGCTGTTCATCTCCACGGGCACCGCGCGCAACCACCTGGCCGCCGCGGTGGCCAAGACCGGGGGCCGCGGCCGGGTCGACGCGATCCGGATCGCCGAGGAGATGGGCTGGCTGCCGACGGCGTAGCCCCCGGCACTCCCCGCGCGCCGCGCCGCGCGCTTTCGACGACCGGCGCCCCAACACCCCGGCAGGACGGCCCCGCCGGTTCGACGGACCGTGCGTTTCGCATGGATCCGCCCGTGGACGGCCCACGGAGCGTCTCAACGAGGCCTCCCTTCGTCGACGAACCAAAATCCGGCCGATGCCCCCGGAGCTAGGCTCGCGATGTCATCGAGGGCGAACCACCCGGGGGGTCGAGCCGCGTGTTGAAGCTGGCCTGGCGAACGGTGCGGGCCCGGAAGGCGGGCTTCGCCGGCGCCTTCACCGCGCTCGTCTGCGCCCTGGTCCTGACCGTCGCCTGCGGGGTCCTGCTGGAGTCCGCCCTGCGCGCGGGCACCCCCACCGAGCGCTACGCCGGTGCCCCGGTGGTGGTCGGCGACGGCACCCGCATCCCGGACGCCGGACCGCTGACCGCGGAACTCGCCCGGCTGCCCGGCGTCACGGCCGCCGTCCCGGAGGTCTCCTTCCCGGCGGCCGTGGTCACCGCCTCCGGGCAGGTCCTCACCGGACCGCACGGCGGCCCCTCACTCGGGCACTCCTGGACGAGCGCCGCCCTCACCCCTTTCCGGCTGACCGCCGGCCACGCCCCGACCGGGCCGGACGAGGTGGTCCTCGACACCGCGACGGCCGGCCGCGCCGGGATCACGGTCGGCGGCACCGTACAGCTGGCCACCACCGAGGCGCCGCGCGGCTACACCGTGGCCGGACTGGCTGCGGCACCGCAGGAGTTGGGCCGTCAGAGCGCGCTCTTCCTCAGCCCCGGGCAGGCCGCCCGGCTCGCCGGGACGGCGGCCGGCGCGGACGCGATCGGGCTCACCGTGCGGGAGGGGACCGACCTGCGGGCACCGGCCGAACAGGCCCGGCGGGTACTCGCCGCGGCACGGGACCGCGCCGGCGCGCCGGACTGGTCCGGACCCCGGGTGCACACCGGCGACGAGCGGGGCGAGCTGGAGTTCTCCGGCGCTCCCGGGCCCGGCGACGGCCTCTCCTCGCTGGCCGGGACGACGGGCGTGCTGTCGCTGTTCGTCGCGGCCTTCGTGGTCGCGGGGGCGCTCGCGCTCTCCGTCCAGCAGCGGCTGCGCGAGATGGCCCTGCTGCGGGCGGTCGGCGCCACCACCGGGCAGGTGCGGCGGATGATCGCCCTGGAGACGCTGGTGCTGACCCTCGCGGCCGCGGTCGTCGGCCTCCCCGCCGGGACCGGCCTCGCCGCGCTGCTGCGGGGCGAACTGGTCGACCGCGGGGTGGTCGGCCCGGACGTGCCGCTGCACATCGGGCCGACCGCCCCGCTGATCGTCCTCGGCGGCGTCGTCGTCACCGCGCAGCTGGCCGTCGCGGCCGCCGCGCGCCGGGCCTCCCGGGTCGAGCCCACCCGGGCGCTGCGCGACGCCTCGGCGCCGCCGCCCGGCATCGGCCGGATCCGGACCGGGCTCGGGCTCGTGACGCTCGCCGGGTCCGGCGCGGTGCTGGCCGACTCGACCGACGGCCACCGCGGGGCGGGGACGGCCGAGAGCATGGTGCTGGTGCTGCTGCTCGGGGTGGCCCTGCTCGGACCGCTGATCGGCCGGGTCGCGAGCGTGGCGATCGGCGGGCCGGTGGGCCGGCTCTTCCCGGCAACCGGCTTCCTCGCCTCGGCCGCGCTGCGGGCCCGGCCGCGCCGCTTCGCCGCCACCGTCACCCCGCTGGTGCTGGCGGTGGCCTTCACCGGCACGGTGCTGTTCGTCCCGGTGGTCAAGGCCCGGGCCACCGCGGCCGAGGACGGCCGACGGCTGCTGGCCGACCACGTGGTCCAGGCCGTCGGGATCGGCCTGCCGCCGGAATTCACCGCCGCGGTACGGCGGTTGCCGGGCGTCGCGGCGGCCGACGGCACGGTCTCCACGACCGTCCGAGCCTCCGCCGGGGACGTCGACCAGTACGGGCTGAACGCCCGGATCGTCGAGCCGCAGGGGCTGGCGGAGCTGGTCGACCCGGGGGTGACGGCCGGCTCGCTGGACGGGCTGCGCGACGCGGGCATCGCGCTGGGGCAGGGGACGGCCGCCGCACTCAAGGCCGGCGTCGGCACCACCGTCCGGATCGAATGGCCGGACGGCACCGGCAGCACCGCGACGGTGGCCGCCGTGTACGACCGCGACGCGCGGTTCGCGGACGCCCTGCTGCCCGCCCCCTTCGCCGCCGTCCACGCCCCGGACCCGCTCACCCCGACCGTCCTGGTCCGTACCGCCCCCGGAACCGACCCGCGGCAGGTCGGCCGGGAACTCCACGACCTCACCGCGGCCTACCCGATGGCCCGGGTCGGCGACCGGGCCGAGTACGACGCGGCCCGCCGGCAGCGGCAGGAGTCCGCCACCGCGGTCGGACGGCTGCTGCTCGGCATGATCGGCCTGTTCACCGCGATCGCCGTGGTCAACACCCTGGTGATGGCCACCGGCGAGCGGCGGCGCGAGTTCGCGCTGCTGCGGCTGGTGGGCACCACGCGGCCGCAGGTGCTGCGGATGGCGGCCTGGGAGGGCGGGATCACGGTCGCGGTGGCCCTTGCCCTCGGCGCGGCGGTCACCGCCGCCGTCCTGGTCCCGGTCAGCCTGGCGCTCACCGGGACGGCCTGGCCCGCGCCGCCCGGGAGTTGGGTGGCCGCGGTGCTGGGCGGGGCGGCGCTGCTGGGGATGGGCACCGTCCTGCTGACCACCCAGCTGGCGCTGCGCCGGAAGCCGGTCGAGACGATGGGGACGTGCGAGTAGCGGCCCCGGGCCCGGTCAGGCGGCGCGGGCGGCCTCCCGGGCGGGCTCGGCCGCGACGACGGCCGTGAGGTGGAACCAGCCCGCTCCGTCCCGCTCGGCGGTCAGCCGGCCGCCGACGGCCCGCAGCCGCTCGGTGAGGTTCCCGATGCCGTGGCCGCCGCCCTCCTCGCGCGGTGCACCGCCCGGTTCGCGTGCCGGAGCACCGCCCGGCTCACCCGGAGCACCATCCGGCTCGCGCGGCGCGCCGTCGTTGGAGACCACCAGGCGCACCGTGCCGAACTCGTCCCGGGCGGCCCGGATCCCGCAGCGCCGGGCCGCGCTGTGCCGCAGCAGATTGGTGACCGCCTCGCGCAGCACGGTGGCCAGCACCGCGTCGAGTTCGGGCCGAAGCCCCTCGCAGCCCAGTTCGGCCTCGACCCTGATCCCGGCCGCCCGCAGCGCCGAGACCGCCGAACACGCCTCCCGCGCCAGGGACATCCCGAGGTCGCCGCTGGGGAGCCGGCGGGTGTCCGCCATCGCCTGCCGCACCAGTGCCAGCACCTCGGCGATCTCCGCGCGGGCGCGTTCCGGCTCGTCCGCGGCCAGCCGTTCGGCGAGCTGGCACCTCAGCGCCGCCACCGAGAGGCTGGGGCCGAGCAGGTCGTGCAGGTCGCGCGCGAAACGCAGCCGCTCCCGGTCCACCGCGAGCTCGGCCAGCTCGGTCCGGGCCGCCCTCAATTCGGCTGTCAGATCGGCGAGTCGGGCCACCCCGTAGACCACGATGCCGCCCACGGCGGTGGACACCGACGCATTGACGCACTGGCCGGGGTTCCCGCCCAGCGCCGCGCAGAGCGGGTACTGGGCGGCCACCAGTGCGACGAACAGCACCCAGGAACGCGGCAGTGCGACGGTCAGCAGCACCGAACCGGCGAACGACCCGGGGATGCCGACCCACGCCCCGTCGAAGAACAGGAACGGCAGGTAGGTGAGCACCCCGTGGACGACCAGGCTCCACGGCCACCAGCGCCGCGCCAGACGCCACGGACCGGCGTGCCCGATCTGCAGGCCGAGCAGGACCAGCAGCAGTGCGGCGGCGGGCAGTTGGTAGGCCAGGCCGTCGTGGCTGCGGACCGTGGCCACCACCGAGGCGGCGCAGAAGCCGACGGCGACCATGACCACGATGCCCCGGGTGAGTCGCGCGAGCGGGTCACCGGAGCTGCCAAAGCCGCCGGAGCTGTCGGGGCTGTCGGGGCTGCCGAATCCGCCGGGGCGCTTCGGACGGGAGCGATCGGCGTCGGTTCGGTCCGCGCTGTGGCCCAAGGGGAACTCCCGGTAGACGGCTCGACACACCGCGCGCCCAGCGGGAGCCCGCCGCGCACCCGGCGCCCCCGTACGCCCGTACCACGAGCATAGTTTCCAGCCGGAGCAACACCGTTGACGCTCCGCCACGGTTCGCCGGCTCAGGCCGGGGTGCGGCCGATCGTCCCCTCAAGGCTGTTCAGCAGGCCGCTGAGGGCCTCGGCGAGCCGGTCCTGCTCGGCCGGGGTGAGTCCGGCCAGCAGGGCGCGGTCGTGGGCGACGAGCTCCTGGATCAGACCGTCCACCAGCGTCCGGCCCTCCTCGGTGAGCGCGAGGTGGGCGACCCGGCGGTCCCGGTCGTCGGTGCGGCGGCTGACCAGGCCGCGCTCCTCCAGCAGCCGCAGGCGCTTGGTGACGGCGGCCCCGGAGGCGAAGCTCTCCCGGGCCAGCTGGGTGGGGGTCAGCTCTCGGTCGAGGCGGCGCAGGGCGCCGAGGATGTCGAACTCGGCACGGGTGAGGCCGGCCCGGGTGAGCGGGTCGGGGGTCTGCTGGAGCAGCGCGGCGCAGCGGTTGATCCGGCCGAGGACGGCGATCGGACCGGTGTCCAGCCCCGGGTAGGCCCGCTCCCACTGGCGCAGCACACCTGCGACGACGTCCTCCACGTGTGCTGCTCCCGTTCTGCGGCCTGCCGATCGGCTTCGATCCTAGGGCGTGCCGATCACGGCCCCGGCCGTGCCCGTCGCGGCCCGGGCCGTGTCCGGCAGGGTCGGGCCGGGATCGGGCACGCCGCCGCGGCCGCGGTGTTCCAGCAGCGCGGCCAGCAGGCGGTGGGCCTGCTGCTCGGTGGCGGTGGCGCGCTGGTGCGGGAGGGCGGGTCGGCGCCACTCGCCGGCGGCGGTGTCGGTGGCCTCGCGCAGTTCCAGCAGGGCCGCGGCGAGGCCGGTTCGGGCGGCGAGGGCGTCCGGGGTGCTCGCGGCGAGGGCGCCCGCGACGGCCCGGACCCCCGGGACGGGCGAGGCGGGCGAGGCGGGCGAGGCGGGCGAGGCGGGCGAGGCGGCGCGGACGGCGGCCGACGCGCGGTGGCCGGCCGCTTCCGCTCCGGCGAGCGCGCGGGTCAGCCGGGCGGCGGCGCGGCGGTTGGTGACCAGCAGGCAGGCCGCGAGGCCGGCGAGCGCCCCGACGCAGGTGTCCAGCCAGCGGTCGGCGATCAGCGCCCCGGCCGGCTGCGGGCCCGCGAACTCCGTCATCAGCAGCGCCATCGGGGTCACGAAGACCGTCGCCAGCCAGTAGCTGCGGGCGATCGTCGCCTCCGCCCCCAACTGGCAGACCAGCCCGAGCCCGATCATCGCCACCGGGCCGGTGTGCGCGACGGGCAGCGCGGCGGTGAACAGCAGCAGGCCGAGCAGGTTGCCCAGCACCCGCTGCAGCGCGCGCTGCCAGGACAGCGCGCTGTTGGCCTGGAACACCGAGGCCGCGGTGACCACCGCCCAGTACGGCCGGCCGACGCCGAGCGCCAGCGAGATCCACCCGGCACCGGCGCAGCCGACGGCGACCCGCAGCGCGATCGGCAGCAGCGCCGAGCCGGGCCGCAGCGCCCGCCGGAGCGGCGGCCGGGGGCCGGGACGGCGGGCGGAAGGCTCGGCCGCCTCCGCCTCGGTGAGGTCGAGCGTCGGCAGCGGGCGGCCGCGCCGCAGGTCGCGGGCCAGGTCGAGGTACCGCGCGGCGTCCTCGGGCCGGGCCGGTCCGGCCAGTGCGGCCTCCGCGCGCACCAGCAGCCGCTCGGGCGCGTCGCCGAGGGCGCGCCGCCGGGACGGGGTGGAGAGTGCGAGGCTCTGCCAGGCCGCCTCGACCGCGCCGACCAGGGCGGTTCGGGCGGCGGCGTCCGGGCGGCCGGGCCCGGTCCGCAGCAGCCGGGCGGCGGCCTCCAGGGCGCGGGCGGTGGCGATCCGCTCGGGCCCGTACGGGCGCACCAGGGCCGGGGCCATGCAGACCAGCCAGGCCAGCGCGGCGCCGAGCGCGGTGAGCGCCAGGTGCGGCGGGACCTCGGCGAGCCGTTGCGGGAGGAAGGCGCAGCTGGCGGAGGTGAAAGTGATGATCAGACTGCCGGGCGGGCCGATCCGGGCGGCGTCGCAGAGCAGCTTGTGCAGGGCGGCGAGCACCGCCGCCACCGCGACCAGGACGGCGGCGTCGCGGGTCAGTGCGGCGGCGGTGAGGGCGGCGCCGGTGCTGAGCACGGTGCCGAGCAGCACGCCGGCCAGCGTCCGGGCCCGGGCCCGGTAGGGCAGGCCGTGCCCGTACAGCGCACCCAGGCCGCCGGCCGAGGTGTAGAGGGCGAGGTCGAGCCGGCCGAGGCCGAGCAGGGTGAGGTTGAGCGCGCCGAGGGTGACCACGGCGCAGAGCGCGGGCTTGTGCCAGCCGTCCCCGGCCGGACCGACCCGAAGTGCCTGGCGGAACTGGGCGGTTGTGACCATGCAAAAAGGTTAGCAGGTAATTTACCCGTGAAACATATGCGCTCGGACACCTCGCCACAGGGGTCCGGAGGGTCCGGAAGGTCCGGAAGAAAGTTTCGGCCGGAGCGATGAGTTCTGCGGCGAACCCCGGTCTACCTCCACGACCGATTCGTACGACAGCAAGGAACACCCATGAACACCGTGGTCTCCACCGACGGCACCGTCCTCGCCTGCTCCGTCACCGGGTCCGGCCCCGCCGTCGTCCTGGTCGACGGCGCGCTGTGCCACCGCGGCATGGGGCCGAGCGCCTCGATCGCCGAACAGCTGGCGGCGCGGCACACCGTGTGGACCTACGACCGGCGCGGTCGCGGCGACAGCGGGGACACCCCGCCCTTCGCGGTGGAGCGCGAGATCGAGGACCTGGCCGCCGTCATCGCGGCGGCGGGCGGCTCGGCCCACGTCCTCGCCCACTCCTCCGGCGCCGCACTCGCGCTGCGGGCCGCCGCCGCGGGCACCGGCATCACCCGGCTCGCCGTCTACGAGCCGCCGTTCAGCACCGGGGAGGCGCAGAGCGAGCGCTTCCGCCACTACGTCGCCGAGCTGACGGCGGCACTCGCCGAGGGGCGCCGCGGGGACGCGGTCGCGGCCCTCATGGTCTACGCCGGGACGCCGGCGGAGATGGTGGACGGGATGCGCGGCGCGCCGGTGTGGCCGCTGTTCGAGGCGGTCGCACCGACCCTGGCGTACGACGCGGCGGCGCTCGGCGACCGGACCGGCGCGGTCGTCCCGGTCGACCTGCTGGCCACGATCGCCGTGCCGACCCTGGTCCTGGACGGCGGCGCCAGCCCGGAGACGCTGCGGGCCCCGGCCCGCGCGGTGGCGGCGGCCGTGCCGGACGCCGAGTACCGGACGCTGGACGGCCAGACCCACGAGGTGTCCGCCGAGGTGCTGGCGCCGGAACTGCTGAAGTTCTACGCCTGACGCGCGGCCCGGGGGCACCGTCTGGTCTTCCGACGATCACCGGCGTCGCTTCTCCGGCGCACGACCACCCGACGGACGAGGAAGCATGGACGAGGACTTCAAGGACATCCCCACCACCACCCCGGCCGACGTCCTGGGCCGCGCCCAGGTCATGGACGCCGGCCTGCGCCCGCTGTGGACGGGCATGCCCCGGGTGGCCGGACCGGCCTTCACCGTGCGGTGCCCGCCCGGCGACAACCTGATGCTGCACGCGGCGATCCACCGGGCCGGGCCCGGCTCGGTGATCGTGGTGGAGTCCGGCGACCTGGACCACGCGCTGGCCAGCGGCAACGTCTGCGCGGTGGCGCAGCGCCGGGGCGTGGCGGCGTTCGTGGCCGACGGCCTGATCCGGGACCTCGCCGAGGTGCGGGAGCCGGCCTTCCCGGTCTTCGCCCGCGGGGTGATCCCGATCCCCGGGGCGAAGGAGCGGCTGGGCACCCACGGCGCCCCGGTGACCTGCGCCGGGGTGTCGGTGGCAGCCGGCGACATCGTGGTGGCCGACGAGGAGGGCGTCGTGGTGGTGCCCGCCGCCGAGCGGGCGCGGGTCCTGGAGGCGGCCCGGGCGAAGCTGGCCAAGGAGGCGGCCGAGACCCTGGACGACTGGGAGGCCGCGCACCGCGCCCGGATCGACCGGGCCCTCGCCGAGTTGGGCTTCACCGGCTGATCGCCCGGCTCCGGTACGGTCCGCCCCTCGGTCCGCCCGGCCCCTGAGCCGGACGGACCGAGGGGCTCCGGCGGCGCTCGTCGCCGGGCGGTCCGGCGGCGGGACACGCCCGCGCGACGGGGCCCGTTTCCCTGTTCGAATCGAATGGACAAAGGTTCGACCGACGGCCTCCCCCGGGCTCCCGTCACCGGGTCCGGCCGGTGATCCGCCGGTACGAATGGCCCCGCACGGCGCACCTCGGCACACCCCCTCCTCATATGATCGGAGCGACATGCGCCATGCTTGGTGATGCAGAACACTGAACGGAACTTGCGCCGGACGGCCCACCCGCCGTACGGCCGAGAAGGAGGAAGCACGTGGACGACGTTCTGCGGCGCGCCGCACTCTTCGCGGCACTCGACGACGAACAGGCCGGCGAGCTGCGCGCTTCCATGACCGAGGTCACCCTCGCCCGTGGGGAGTCGCTGTTCCACGAGGGCGACCCGGGCGACCGGCTGTACGTCGTGGCGGAGGGCAAGGTCAAGCTGCACCGTGCCTCGCCGGACGGCCGCGAGAACATGCTGGCCGTGCTCGGCCCCAGCGAGATGATCGGCGAGCTGTCGCTGTTCGACCCGGGTCCGCGCACCGCGACCGCCAGCGCGCTGACCGAGGTCAAGCTGCTGGGCCTCGGCCACGGCGACCTCCAGCCCTGGCTGCACGCCCGCCCCGAGGTCTCCATCGCGCTGCTGCGGGCCATCGCCCGCCGCCTGCGCCGCACCAACGACGTGATGTCCGACCTGGTCTTCTCCGACGTGCCCGGCCGCGTCGCCAAGGCCCTGCTGGACCTCTCCCGCCGGTTCGGCGTGCAGTCCGAGGAGGGCATCCACGTCGCCCACGACCTCACCCAGGAGGAGCTGGCCCAGCTGGTCGGCGCCTCCCGCGAGACGGTCAACAAGGCGCTCGCCGACTTCGCCGGCCGCGGCTGGCTGAAGCTGGAGGCCCGCGCGGTGGTGCTGCTGGACGTCGAGCGGCTGTCGCGCCGCTCGCGCTGACGCCGGTGAAACGCCGCTGACGTCGGCGAACGCCGCTGACGCCCGCCAACGTGGAGGGGCCCGTCCAATCCGGACGGGCCCCTCCGCGTTCACCCCCGCAGTTCCCGCGTTTCAGGGGATCACTCGGCGCCCGGGATCAGCCCGTGGTCCTCCAGGTAGTCCAGCTGGGCCCGCACCGACAGCTCGGCGGCCGGCCACAGCGCCCGGTCCACGTCGGAGTAGACCCGGGCCACCACCTCGGGCGCGGTCCGGCAGCCCGCCTCGACCGCGGTCTCCACCTGGGCGAGCCGGGCGGCCCGGTGGGCCAGGTAGAAGTCGACGGCGCCCAGCGCGTCCGCGAGCACCGGGCCGTGGCCGGGCAGCACCGTGCGCACGCCGTGGTCGGAGGCCATGGTGTGCAGCCGGCGCAGCGAGTCCAGGTAGTCGCCCAGCCGGCCGTCGGGGTGCGCGACCATCGTGGTGCCGCGGCCGAGCACGGTGTCGCCGGTGAGCACCGCGCCGTCGTCCGGCAGGTGGAAGGTCAGCGAGTCCGAGGTGTGCCCCGGGGTGGCCACCACCCGCAGGTCGAGGCCGCCGACGTCCAGGCGCTGGCCGCCCACCAGGCCCTCCGAGCCCAGCCGGTGCGCCGGGTCCAGGGCCCGCACCTCGGAGCCGGTCAGCTCGGCGAAGCGGGCCGCGCCCTCGGAGTGGTCGGCGTGGCCGTGGGTGAGCAGGGTCAGCGCGATCCGCTTGCCCCGCTCCCGCGCGAGGTCGACCACCCGGCGCAGGTGGCCCTCGTGCAGCGGGCCCGGGTCGATCACCACCGCGAGGTCCGAGCCGGGCTCGGAGAGCAGCCAGGTGTTGGTGCCGTCCAGCGTCATCGGCGACGGGTTCGGTGCCAGCACGCACAGCGCCCGAGGGGTGGCCTCGCCGCCGACGGCGGCGGCGGGGTCGCCCGGCAGGAGTCCGCTCACCGGCCGCCTCCGCCCTCTCGGTGCAGGGCCCGCAGCGGCAGTGCCCGGACGAGGGCGCGCTGCGCCACCTCGACGAACGGGACCTGGCTCTCGCAGGCGGGGTCACGGGGAGTCAGACGGCGGGCGGGCATCTCGGGCGCCGTCCGGCGAGCCACGTCGTTGTGGGTCATCGGGCGTCGGTCCTCTCTCTGCGTCGGTACGGGAAGGTCGCGTCCTGCGGGGTGTACGACCCGCAGCCGGTACGGGGGCCCGGGTGGCCCCACCGGTGGAACGGTCAGGAGCCCTCGGGGAACTCCCCGTCGATGGTCAGTTCCTGGTAGCCGGGCCAGCGGACCGTCAGGCGGTCGCCGCGGATCTCGGCCCGGCCCAGGACCGGCGTCAGCGGGCGGTCGGCGGCCGCGGCCAGTGCCTCGGCCGCGGTCCGGGCCGAGGACAGCTCGCGCAGCACCGTCACGGTCGGCGGCAGCATGCCGAACCGGCCCTCCCGGTGGCCGCGCACCGCCTCGGCGGGGGTCAGCCAGGCGACCCGGTCGGCCTCGCCGACCTCCAGGGCCGCGCGCTGGCCGGCCGGCAGCGCGGCGACGAAGAACCAGGTGTCGTAGCGCCGTTCCTCGAACTCGGGGGTGATCCAGCGGGCCCAGCCGCCCAGCAGGTCGCTGCGCAGCACCAGGCCGTGGTCGCGGAGGAACTCGGCGAAGGACAGCTCGTGCGCCTCCAGCGCGGCCCGCTCGGCGGACCAGTCGCGCGGCGCGGCGACGCTGTCGGCGTCCGGGCCGGCCAGCAGCACGCCGGCCTCCTCGAAGGTCTCCCGGACGGCCGCGCAGACCACCGCCCGCGCCGTCCGGGCGTCCACCCCGAGCCGTCGCGCCCATTCCCCGGGCGTCGGCCCGGCCCAGCCCGGCTCGACCTCGGCGTCCCGCGGGTCCACCCCGCCGCCGGGGTAGGCGTACATCCCGGCCGCGAAGGCCATCGAGGTACGCCTGCGCAACAGGTAGGCCTCCGGCCCCCCGGCGGCGTCGCGCAGCAGCACGACGGTCGCGGCGGGCCTGGGCACCGGCGGGGTCACCGCGCCGGATGCGACCGCCCGGATCCGGGCGGGCCAGCCGGGCGGCATCGGGAGCGTCGTCGCTCGATGGTCCATGCCCGGATGCTAGGGCGTGCCCGGCGATTCCCGCCAGGCTCACGGATCGATCGGACACACTCCGGCCACACGGGGGCGGGGCCGGACAGTCCCGGCCCCGCCCCCGCGATCACGTTCAGACGGTCTTGACGCGCACCACGAGCTCGACCTCGACCGGGGCGTCCAGCGGCAGCACGGCGACGCCGACGGCGCTGCGGGCGTGCACGCCCGCGTCGCCCAGCACCTTGCCGAGCAGCTCGCTGGCGCCGTTGACGACGGCCGGGACACCGATGAAGTCGGGGGCGGCGGCGACGAAGCCGACGACCTTGACGACCCGCTCGATCCGGTCGAGGTCGCCGATCACGGACTTCACGGCGGCCAGGGCGTTCAGCCCGCAGATCTGCGCGAGGTCCTTGGCCTCCTCCGGGGAGACCTCGGCACCGACCTTGCCGGTGGTCGGCAGCTTGCCGCCGACGACCGGGAGCTGGCCGGAGGTGAACACGAGGTCGCCGGAGTGCACGGCCGGCACGTAGGCGGCGACCGGGGCGGCCACCGGAGGCAGGGTCAGACCCAGCTCGGCGAGCTTCTCCTCGACCTTGCTCATGCGTTCTTCTCCCGCTTGAAGTAGGCCACCAGCTGCTCCGGGTTCGGGCCGGGCACGACCTGGACGAGCTCCCAGCCGTCCTCGCCGAAGTTGTCCAGGATCTGCTTGGTGGCGTGCACCAGCAGGGGCGCCGTCATGTATTCCCACTTGGTCATGGCCAGACTCTAGACGAGCTGTCGCGGTGATCCGCTCCGACGGCCGCGAGGCGTGTGAGGTGGGGCACAAAGAGGGCATGATCCGGCCTGACGGCCCAGGTGCTCCGGGCATCCGGTGCGCTCCCTGGTTACCCTCGCGAGAGGGCACCCTGGTGAAGGGCACCCCCGTCGGGAGGGGACCCTGGTGAGGGGCACCCTCGTCAGGAGGGGACGCCCGTAGGACGGAGACGGACGGAGACGGAGCGTGGCACGCACCCCCGGCCAGGCGGCCCGGCGCGACCCCGACTGGGAGGGCGTCCGGCTGCACGTGGTCAGCGGCAAGGGCGGCACCGGGAAGACCACGCTGGCCGCGGCACTGGCCCTGGCGCTCGCCGCCGACGGCGGACGGGTGCTGCTGATCGAGGTCGAGGGCCGGCAGGGCATCGCCGAGCTGTTCGGGATCGCCGCGCTGCCGTACGAGGAGCGCCGGATCGCCTCGGTCTCCCGCGCCCAGCTGGGGCTGGCCGCCGGTGGGGGCGGGCCCGGCGAGGTCTTCGCGCTGGCGATCGACACCGAGCTGGCGCTGCTGGAGTACCTGGAGATGTTCTACAAGCTCGGCCGGGCCGGGAAGGCGCTCCAGAAGGTCGGCTTCGTCGACTTCGCCACCACCATCGCGCCCGGTGTGCGGGACGTCCTGCTCACCGGCAAGGCCTGCGAGGCGACCAGGCGCAAGGACCCGGACGGCCGGCGGCGCTACGACGCGGTGGTCATGGACGCCCCGCCGACCGGGCGGCTGACCAGGTTCCTGAACGTCAACGCGGAGGTCGCCGGGCTGGCCCGGATCGGCCCGATACACACCCAGGCGCAGGCCGTGATGCGGGTGCTGAAGTCGCCGGAGACCGCGGTGCACCTGGTCACCCTGCTGGAGGAGATGCCGGTGCAGGAGACGGTCGACGGCATCGGGGAGCTGCGCGAGATGAAGCTCCCGGTGGGCGGGGTGATGGTCAACATGGTCCGGCCGCCGGTGCTGGACGCGGCGGCGGTGGCCGCGGTGGACGGGGACCACCGCGAGGAGGTCGCCGTGGCGCTCGGCGAGGCCGGGCTCGGCGGCCGCACGCGCGCCCCGGAGAAGGTCCGGGCGGCGGTGGAGCCGCTGATCGACCCCCTGCTGGCGCAGGCCAGGGAGCACGCCGAGCGGGTCGAGCTGGAGCGCGCGCAGCGCGCCGACATCCAGCAGCTGCGGCTCCCGACGTACGAACTGCCGCTGCTGGGCGAGGGCGTGGACCTCGGCGGGCTGTACCGGCTGGCGGGCGAACTGAAGCGGCAGGGGGCGGCATGACCTCGAACAGCGGGGTGCGGAGCACCGGGCGGCGACTCGCGGTGGACGAGCTGATCGACGACCCGAAGACCAGGATCATCGTCTGCTGCGGCTCCGGTGGCGTCGGCAAGACCACCACCGCCGCGGCACTCGGCCTGCGGGCGGCCGAGCGCGGCCGCAAGGTCGTGGTGCTGACCATCGACCCGGCCCGCCGGCTCGCCCAGTCGATGGGCCTGACCGAACTCGACAACACCCCCCGGGTGGTCAAGGGGGTCACCGGCGACGGCGAGCTCCAGGCCATGATGCTGGACATGAAGCGGACCTTCGACGAGGTCGTGCTGGCCCACGCCGAGCCCGAACGGGCCAAGGCGATCATGGAGAACCCCTTCTACCAGTCCCTGTCGGCCGGCTTCGCGGGCACGCAGGAGTACATGGCGATGGAGAAGCTCGGTCAGCTGCGCGCCGCCGAGGAGTGGGACCTGATCGTCGTGGACACCCCGCCGTCCCGCTCGGCGCTGGACTTCCTGGACGCGCCCAACCGGCTCGGGTCCTTCCTGGACGGCCGGGTGATCCGGATCCTCACCGCCCCGGCCAAGGTCGGCGGGCGCAGCGCGATGCGCTTCCTGAACGTCGGGATGGGACTGCTCACCGGCACCCTGGGCAAGATCTTCGGTGCTCAGCTGCTGACCGACGTGCAGACCTTCGTCAGCGCGATGGACTCGATGTTCGGCGGCTTCCGGGAGCGCGCGGACCGCACGTACCAGCTGCTCAAGGCGCCGGGCACGGCGTTCCTGGTGGTGGCCGCGCCGGAGCGGGACGCGCTGCGCGAGGCGGCGTACTTCGTGGACCGGCTGGCCGCGGACCGGATGCCGCTGGCCGGGCTGGTGCTCAACCGGGTGCACGACACGGGGGCACCGCAGCTCACCGCGGAGCGGGCGCTGGCGGCCGCCGAGGCCCTGGAGGAGAACGGCTCGGAGCACGCCTCGCCCGCTGCGGAACTGCTCGCGGCCGGGCTGCTGCGACTGCACGCCGAGCGGATGCAGATCATGGGGCGCGAACGCCGCACCCGCGACCGCTTCGTCTCGGTGTACCCGGACGTGCCGATCGTGGAGGTACCGGCGCTGCCGGGCGACGTGCACGACCTGGACGGGCTCCGGGCCATCGGGGACCGGCTCAACGGCGCGGTGTAGCCCGTGCCCGGGGGCCGACCGGCCCGGACCGCGCGGTGCGGCCGGGCTCAGCCCGCCTGGGCGTAGTCCGTCAGTATCACTCCGGTCGCGAGGGACTCCTCGTACTCGGTGCGTGCCGTCTCCAGCAGCCTCCGCCACGAGATGACGGTCGGGCGTCGGCGCAGCAGCGCACGGCGCTCGCGCTCCGTCATCCCGCCCCACACCCCGAACTCCACCCGGTTGTCCAGGGCGTCCGCGAGGCACTCCGTCCGGACGGGGCAGCCGCTGCACACCGCCTTCGCGCGGTTCTGCGCCGCCCCCTGGACGAACAGTTCGTCCGGATCACTCGTGCGGCAGGCGGCCTGCGCACTCCAGT
This sequence comes from Kitasatospora sp. NPDC054795, assembly GCF_053611565.1. Lineage (NCBI taxonomy): Bacteria > Bacillati > Actinomycetota > Actinomycetes > Kitasatosporales > Streptomycetaceae > Kitasatospora > Kitasatospora sp. NPDC054795. Next base: position 30,037 of record NZ_JBSHAP010000052.1, on the reverse strand, counting down.
CGTCAACCCAGCCCATGCCGGCGCCGTCCTCTCCCGTTTCGAGGCTCCCCCACGGCGGCAACGGCATATTCACCGTTGCCAGTTGAGGACGTTACGGAAGAACGACAGCTTGCAACAGCCCCTTCGGGCTCAATCTCGAATGACCCGATTGGACTATGGGTATCGATCAGCTCACTCGTTGGAGTGATCGCAGGTCGCACGCCTTGCCAAAAGCGGAGCCCGTACTCTCGCCACAGGAGTCACCACGGAGCGTGACTGAACACACGGGTACAGCAGGCCACAGCTGCCTCAAAACCCGGCCATCACGGGGTATTTCGGGCAAGTCTCCTCGCCCACAAGAGTGAGCGATGTTGACGCACCGAAGCTGTCGCAAGCTTGTGACAAGCCTAGGCGAACGCCTGCCGCTGTGTGCGGGAATCCGCGACGTAGGGTTCTCCCCATGGCACCGAAGCGCCCACAGGCACCCCAGCCCCCAGGCAACACCGGAGCTCCGCGCGGCAGGACCGGCGGATCACCGTTGGAGCACGCCGGCAACGGCGTGAAGTTCCTGGGCGTCAGCGTGCTCTCCGGAGTCCTGCTGGCCGGTCTCGCCCTGCCCGCCGTCGGCGCCATCGGGCTGACCGCCAAGGACACGGCGGAGAGCTTCGACAACATCCCGGACGACTTCAAGACCCCGCCGCTCACCCAGGCCACCCAGATCTTCGACGCCAAGGGCGGGCTGATCGCCAAGGTCTACGAGCGCGACCGCACGGTTCTGACCGCCGATCAGATGTCGCCGTTCATGCGCCACGCCCAGGTGGACATCGAGGACGCCCGCTTCTACGAGCACGGCGCCGTCGACCTCAAGGGCATCCTCCGCGCGGTCAGCAAGAACGCGGAGAGCGGCACCGCCTCCCAGGGCGCCTCCACCCTGACCCAGCAGTACGTGAAGAACGTCAACGTGGAGAAGGCCGGCGACGACCAGGCGGCCGTCCTGGAGGCCCAGCGCAAGACCCTGGGCCGCAAGATCCAGGAGCTCAAGGTCGCCATCAAGCTGGAGGAGGACCTGTCCAAGGACCAGATCCTCACCAACTACCTCAACATCACCTTCTACGGCCACCAGGCCTACGGGGTCGAGGCCGCCTCCCAGCGCTACTTCAGCAAGAGCAACAAGGACCTGACCGTCGCCGAGGCCGCCACCCTGGCCGGCATGGTGCAGAACCCGTCGTCCTACGACCCGGTGCGCTACCCGGAGAACACGGTCAAGCGCCGCAACGTCGTGATCGACAAGATGCTGGAGAACAAGCACATCACCGCCGACCAGGCGAAGGAGGCGAAGGCCGCCCCGCTGGGCCTGAAGTACAAGGACCCGCAGAACGGCTGCATCACCGCCCAGGCCGGCATGGGCTTCTTCTGCGACTACGTCCGCCACGTGGTCAAGCAGGACCCGGCCTTCGGCAAGAACGCCGACGAGCGCAAGAAGGTGTGGAACACCGGCGGCCTGAACATCTACACCACGCTGGACCCGGACAAGCAGGCCGCCGCGCAGAACGCCGTCACCAAGAAGGTCAACGTGACCGACACGGTGTCGGCCGCCGCGACCATGATGGAGCCGGGCAGCGGCAAGATCCTGGCGATGGCCCAGACCCGCCCGTACGGCCTGGACCCGAACAAGAACCAGACCGTCGTCAACCTCAACGTGGACGCCGCGATGGGCGGCGGCAACGGCTTCCAGACCGGTTCGACCTTCAAGCCGATCCTGGCCACGGCCGCGCTGGAGTCCGGCATGTCGAACACCCAGGCGTTCCCGTCCGAGAACAAGATCGAGTACCCGCAGATGTCCACCTGCTCGGGCACCTGGAAGAACACCGTCAAGCCCAAGGAGACGGTGAAGAACGAGCAGGACAGCGAGGTCGGGCCGTACCAGCTGAAGGAGGCCATGGCCCGCTCGGTCAACACCTACTTCGTGCAGATGGAGCAGCAGGTCGGCCTCTGCGCGATGAAGCAGATGGCGAACAAGCTGGGCATCACCCAGTCCGCCAAGGGCGACGCCTTCCAGGAGGTGCCCTCGATGGTCCTCGGCACCCTGGAGCTCTCCCCGCTGACCATGGCGAACGTCTACGCGACCTTCGCCGCCCGCGGCAAGTACTGCACCCCGATCGCGATCAACAAGATCACCACGGTGGACGGCAAGGACATCCCGGTCCCGCAGTCCCAGTGCAGCCAGGCCTTCTCCGAGCAGACCGCGGACTCGCTCAACGCCGTCCTGCTCAACGTGACCGAGAAGGGCACCGCGGCCGCCCTGACCATGGACGACGGCCGCAAGATCGCCGGCAAGACCGGTACCACCGACGAGAAGAAGGCCGCCTGGTTCAGCGGCTACACCCCGTCGCTGGCCGCCGCGGTCTGGCTCGGCGGCCCGGCCGGCGGCGTCAAGATGAAGAACATCACCATCGGCGGCAAGTACTACCCCGAGGTGTTCGGCGCCGACGGCCCCGGCCCGATCTGGGCGATGGCGATGAACCAGGCGCTCAAGGGAACGCCGCTGGAGCCGATCCAGACCGCCAACATCCCGGACCCACTGCCGGCCACTCCCCCGGCGGGCGCCACCGCACCGGCCACCGACCCGAACGCCCCGCAGCCCGGCGGCAACCCCGCGCCGCCGCAGCAGGGCGGCAACCCCGGTCAGCCCGGCGGCCAGCCCGGCGGGCTCCCCGGTGGACTGCCGGGCGGCTTCCCGGGCGGGTTCACCTTCCCGCCCTTCCCCGGCAACGGGAACGGGAACGGCGGCCGGCACGGCGGCGGCAACGGGAACGGCTGACCCGTCCCGGGCCGCGAACGGTCGACACGGCGAAGGGGCGCCCTCCAGTGCGGAGGGCGCCCCTTCGGCGTGTTGCCGGGGCGGCGCATCGCCGGGCGGCGCGTCACCTGGCGGCGTCACCCGGGCGACGGGACGGGACCGGCGGACCGACGCCCACGGGGGCGTCCGGGCACCCGGCTCAGGCCAGGGCGGCCTTCACGGCCGCCGCGACCCGGCCGCCCTCGGCCAGGCCGTCGACCTTGGGCTTCACCAGCTTCATGACGGCGCCCATCCCCTGCGGGCCGCTCGCACCGCTCTCGGCCACGGCGGCCGCCACGATCGCGGCCAGTTCCTCGTCGGAGAGCTGCTTGGGCAGGTAGGTCGCGAGCACCTCGCCCTCGGCCCGCTCCCGGGCCGCCTGCTCCGTCCGGCCCGCCGAGTCGAAGGCCTCGGCCGCCTCCCGGCGCTTCTTCGCCTCGCGGCCGATCACCTTCAGCACATCGGCGTCGGACAGCTCGCGCTTCTGCTTGCCCGCCACCTCCTCGCTGGTGACGGCGGCCAGCGTGAGCCGGATGGTGGATGCGCGCAGCTCGTCCCGGTCCTTGATGGCAGCCGTGAGGTTCTCGTGCAGTTGCTCCTTGAGCGTTGTCATTTCCTCTTCTTATCCTTCGGCTGTGGGTGGGCTCAACCGGGTTTCCCTGGGCGTCCACCGGGGTTTCCGCAGTTGAACGAGTATCCCCCGAGAACCCCGGCCGAGGGCGCCCGACAGCCCGCCGGACGGCGCCGATCCGACCCGGGAACGGGCGGCGGTCGATTCCATGAACAATCGATGCCCGACTCCGGGAACAAGCGACGGGATTCGGCCACGGTGGCCGATAATGATTGCATAATATCGGCCGCAATGCCGAAAATTGCCGGATCCGGAGCGAAGTTGCCGGTCCCGGAGGGGCAAATCGAACGCTGTGACCGCTTCGCCGAAAATAGTCCGCGTAGTACACTCGTTCGCGCGTCGCTTGAGCAGCCGATGGCGGCGATCACCTCACCTCGAATCACCGTCGAATCATCGCCGAAGACCGCCACGAACAACTGCGACAACCCGTCATCACGTCCCCGATTCATTATTCCACGGCACTGGCACACTGCCGCCCAGGCACCTGGCGGCCCTGACACCTGGCGGCCCGGGTCCCTTGCGCCCCCTGCCGGAACGAGCGCGCACGCCTGCGCTCCGCCCGGCTGCCCGACCGCCCGGCGACAGTGATCGCTTTTCGGAGCGATGGGCGCCGTAAAAGCGGCGCATCGAGTTCTGACTTTTATTCTGCTCACAACAGCAGGAAGCGCGGGGGAATGGACAACAATCAGCTTCGATCGATGTTGGTGACCCAACGGAAGATGGTCGGCTGGAGCCAGGAGCAATTAGCCGAACACTCCACTGTCAGCGTCCGCACCATTCGCAACCTGGAAACCGGCGCCATCAAGAATCCGCGCCGCAGTTCCGTGGAACTCCTGGTGGGCGCGCTGTTCGCCGCGGCGACCAACCGGGACGACACCCTGCTCTCCCAGGTCGTTCACGCGGGCGCCCCGGCCGGGCTGCCGCCCACCCGGCCGGAACCCGGATTCCCAGCCCGCGTCGCCGAACTCCCGGACAACGCGCGGTGGCGGGGACTGCGGCCCAAGACGGACATCACCGTCGGCCGACGGGCCGACCTGCTGCACGTCGTGACCGCCCTGCGACCGGGCCGTCCACTGGTGCTCACCGGACCGGCCGGGGTCGGCAAGACCCGGCTGGCGCTGGACTCGGCCGCCCACCTGCTGGACCGCTTCCGGGACGGCGTCGTGGTCCTGGAGCTCGGCTCGGTCACCCCCGAGGCCGTCGACCCGGCGGCCGCCTCGGCCCAGGCCCAGCGCGCGCTCGACGCCCTCCTCCGGGGCTTCGACCGCGACCCGCGGACCAGCTCCGAGCTGCAGCTGCTGCTGGTCGTCGACAACGCCGAGCACGTCATCGACACGGTGGCCCGGCAGGTCAGGACACTGCTGGCGCGGCACCCGGCACTCCACATCATGATCACCTCGCTGCGGGCGCCCGCCGGGGTCCCCGCCGACCTGTGGGAGGTCTCACCGCTGTCGGTCGACCACCCGGACGGCCCCTACAGCTGCCCGCCGGCCGCCGAGCTGTTCTGCCACCGGGTGCACTCGGTCGCCCCGACGCTCGACCTCGGCGACCAGATGCCGCAGGTGGTCGAGCTCTGCCGACGCCTCGGCGGCCTGGCGCTCGCGATCGAGAACGCCGCCGTGCGGATGCGCTCGGTGCCCCTGCACGTCCTGATGGACGAGTACCGGGTGCTGCCGATCCTCGGCCAGGAGGAGGTCGGCGGGCTCTCCCACCACCGCTCGCTGCACCGCAGCCTCGCCTGGGCGTACGGACTGCTCGACGAACGGCAGCGCCGGGCACTCAGACGGCTCTCCCGGTTCCCCGAGGAGTTCTCCATCGACGACATCCGGCAGGAGCCCGTCGACGGCGGCGGCCCGGCCGGCCGGGAGCCCTCCCGCAACCTCGACGTCCTGGCCGAACTGGTCGACTTCTCCGTCGTCCAGGTGAATCGCGGCCACCAGTACGCGTACCGGGTCCCCCGGATGATGCGCGAGTACGTCAACGCCATTCCGGCCTGAGGCCGGCCCGCACCCCCGTCGCCCGGAGTTCCGCTCCGGGCGACGGGGAAGCCGGGCGACAGGAGGCTCCGCATCTCCGGGCGGAACCTCCTGACCAAGGGTCAGCCCTTCCGCCCGACACCGGCCCACCCCTCTCCCCTTCCCCCTCCAGCCCCGTAACCCGTCTTCGTAACCCATCTTCCCGGTTACACCTATCCTGGGGCGCATGACCGACGGAGACGACCCGGTCCCCCGGAACGCGGCCGACGCGGCCGGCCCTGCCGACCCGGCCGACCCGCCCGACGCACCGCCCGACGGCACGGCCGGCCGGCACACCCCGCCCGGGCTGGTCCTCACCACCCCCGGAGGCAGCCGCTTCCACTTCGATCCCGGCGCCCTCTGCCTGGAACTGCTCACCACCGGCGGACCCGGCCCGTACGCCCGGTACGAGGTGCTGCACCGGCCCGCCGACCTCGCCGCCTGGCTCCCGCCGTCCCGGCTACGGCTGCCCGCCGACGCCGTACGGATCTCCCCCGCCGAGCTCACCGCCACCCGCACCCTCCGCAACGCCCTGTGGCACCTGGCCGCCGCCCGCGCCCACGGCCGCCCCGGCGAACCCGAGGACTACACCGTCCTCAACCGGGCCGCCGAGCACCCGCCGCTGGTCCCCCGGATCGCCCCGGACGGCACCGCGGCCGCCCCGCCACCCGCCGACGGAGCCCAGCTGACCTCCACCCTCGCCCGGGACGCCATCGCCCTGCTCACCGGCCCGTACGCGGACCGGATCCGGGAATGCGGCGCCCACGACTGCCAACTGATCTTCGTCGACACCTCGCGCCCCGGCCGCCGGCGCTGGTGCTCGATGGAACGCTGCGGCAACCGCCACAAGGTCCGCTCCCTGCGCGCCCGCCGGGAGACAGAGGAGACGCCCCCGGCCGCCGCCCTCCCCGCCGACTCCGGGCGTGCGCCCGCTGATCCACCGTCTGAGAGCATGGGCTGATGCGACCGCTGTACTCCGTTCCCCTCGGCATCGCCGCCGCCGGCACCGCCTGCCTCGCCTACTCCGTCGGGTACGAGGTCCGGGCCTTCCGCCTCCGCCGGATCGAGGTCCCCGTCCTCCCGCGCGGCGCCCGCCCGATCCGGGTCCTCCAGGTGTCCGACATCCACATGGTGAGCGGGCAGGGCAAGAAGCAGCGCTGGCTGAAGAGCCTGGCCGGCCTGCGCCCCGACCTGGTGGTCAACACCGGCGACAACCTCTCCGACCCGCTCGGCGTCCCGGCCACCCTCGACGCGCTCGGGCCCCTCATGGAGTTCCCCGGCGTCTACGTCTTCGGCTCCAACGACTACTACGGCCCGGCCCGCAAGAACCCGGCACGCTACCTCCAGGCCATGCGCAGCGGCGCCCACGGCATGAACAACCCCGACGGCACCGCCCGCCGCGGCATCACCGGAGCCGTCCACAACCCGTGGGAGAAGCTCCGCGACGGTTTCGACGGAGCCGGCTGGCTCGACCTCACCAACACCCGCGGCCGGCTCACCGTGAACGGGCTCGACCTGGAGTTCACCGGCCTCGACGACCCCCACATCCGCCGCGACCGCTACAGCGACGTCGCCGGCGGCCCCTCCGCCGACGCCGACCTCTCCCTCGCCGTCGTCCACGCGCCCTACCTGCGCGTCCTCGACGCCTTCACCGCCGACCGCTACCCGCTGATCCTGGCCGGCCACACCCACGGCGGCCAGCTCTGCATCCCCTTCTACGGCGCCCTGGTCACCAACTGCGACATCGACACCCGCCGGGTCAAGGGCCTCTCCACCCACACCGCCGGCGGCCACCGCTCCCACCTCCACGTCTCGGCCGGCTGCGGCACCAACCGCTACACCCCCGTCCGCTTCGCCTGCCCGCCCGAGGCCACCCTCCTCACCCTCGTCCCGGTCCCCCGCTGACCCCCGCCGGACGCCCGCCCGAAACCGGATTTCGTGTCTCGGCGAGCGTCCGGTAGAGTTCTACTCGTCGCGAAGGAGACGGAGCGACAAACCGCAAGACCGGGGTGTGGCGCAGCTTGGTAGCGCGCTTCGTTCGGGACGAAGAGGCCGTGGGTTCAAATCCCGCCACCCCGACCCAGTAAGACCAGCTCAGGGCCGGTCTCCCGCAAGGGAGACCGGCCCTGACTGGCTTTCCGGGGCCTCTCGGGAGAATTCTGGGAGAAAACCGCTCCGGACGATCTCCCGGCGGGCCTTCTACTGACCGGCCCTCAGCAAGGTGTCGAGCACCCCCACAGGCGACCCCGGCGACATCCGCCGCCGGGCTTCGAGTGACGCATCCCATTCAGTAGTGAGGTCGTCCATGAGCCTGCTCCGCATCTCGGGCGTGATGTGCGAGTAGCGGGCCTGGACCGACCCGTCCTCGTGCCCCATCCGCTCGTCCTTGAGCTTCGGCGGCGTGCCGAACCCGTCCATCATCGTCTTGTGCGTGTGCCGCAGGCCGTGCGGCGTGAGACCGCGCTGAATCGGCAGCCAGCACGCCTCCGCACGGCCGGACGCCCCCCGGCCGCGCGCCGGGACGCCCGGCCACGGGTCGGCGAGCAGCGGCACCGGCCGGGCCTCCTCCGGCGCCTTCTTCGGATACCAGCCGGTGGTCGCCGGGTGGAACAGCCACGTGGCGAACCCGTTCCGGCGCCAGTGCGCGGCGTTCTCGCCGGACGGCCAGTACCGGATGTAGCCGAGGTCCGCGATCGCCTTCTCCACCCGGGACCGCGTGTCGGGGGCGACGGCGTGGGGGCGGTTGAGGACGTTGGAGACCGTGCCGGTGGAGACGCCAGCGGCTCGGGCCACGTCCACCAGCTTCGCGCCGGGCCGACGGGCGGCTCCGTTGGCGGCGCCGTGCCCGCTGAAGAGGTACCGCCGGCCGTGGCACTCGCACGGCTTCGTGCCAGCGCGGACCACCTGCGCGGCGAGCAGACCGGCGAGGAAGGCCGGGGTGTCGATCGTCCGGTAGGAGTCGTCCTTGGGCGGGCAACGGTGCATCTCGCCGGAGTCCAGCTCGTACAGCTGCCATTCGACGCGCACGGACGCCGGGCGGATGAACTCGGCTTCGAGCCCGACGATCTCGCCCCAGCGCATGCCGGTGTAGCCCTTGAGTACGACACCGACGAACTCGTCGTCCCGGCCCGACAGCAGCGCGGTTCGCTCGGCGATAAGCAGGATGCCAAGCCCGGTGGTGATCACCTTCTCGCGGCCGCGGTTGCGTGAGCGCCCTGCCCGCTTGCCCCGGCCGCGCCGCCGGCTCGCCGGGTTGGAGTCGCGCAGACCGGCGTCGACGGCGTCAGCGAGGATCAGGTGCAGCGTCCCGCGCCACGTCTTGATGCTGCTCGGCGCGTAGTCGCGCTCACGTTCCCGACGCTCCCATGCGTCGACCGCGCCCTTAGTGATCTCGTCAAGGAAGACGTCCTCGAACTCCGGGAGCAGGTGTTCTTCGATGTGGCGGCGGTAGTTCTGCATGGTCGATGCGGCGAGATCCTGGTCTTCGTACCAAGCGCTGGCGTACTCACCGAACGCCATACGCTCGGGCTCCGGCGCGGCGGGCGGCCGGGCGGCCTCCTCGGCCACCTTCTCTTCCGCGACGTTGGCAGCCTTCTCTGCCGCGCGCTTGGTCTTGAAGCGCTTCGTCCTTCCGTTCTCGTCCTGGACGGTCCCGTAGTTGCCGGGCGCGATCTTGTAGCGCCCGCGCCAATAAGTGCCTCGGTTCTCGGCGAATCCCAATGTGATCTCTCTCGAAAGACGACGCCCCGCCCGACGTTGGCGCCGGGCGGGGCGTGGGGGCTGGACGGTCTTCAGGCTGCGGAGGGAGCCGCCACTCGGCGCGGAGGCCGCGCACGGAGGCGGACGGCCGACTGAGTCGGCCGCTGCTTCCGAGGCGGAACCTTCGGTGCCATGTCCGCGAGGGTCACGGGCTGCACCGACGCTCCGGCGGTCGGCCGGGCCTCGTAGGTGCGGACGATCTCGGCGAACTGCTCGGCGGTGAAGCGGTAAGCCCGTCCGGGCTTGGTGAAGGGGATACGCCCGCGCCGGGCCTGCTCCTTCACCCACCACTCGGACATGCCGAGCGCCTTGGCGACGTCCGCCGGATAGAAAAGGGCGGGCAGGTCGCCCCTGTTCGTTGCCACTCTCTGGCCTCCTGTTGGGCGAGATCGGCGATTGCGGAGCGTGACAGCCCTCTCTCGCGGACGGAGATGAAGGGCGGAAAGTGTCAGGGATGTCAGGGAAAATCGCTGACCTGCGGTTTTGGCTCCTGGCAGGGCGTCAGGGATTGTCAGGGATGTCAGGGAAATTCGGCTTTCCCCTGACATCCCTGACGTTCCCTGACAGGCTGTCCGGCGATGTTTTGGCTGGTCAGGGATTTTCCCTGACATCCCTGACGGTTACGGGGCTTCGGCCCCGTCCACGGGGGTGCTCACGGCCGGGTGGACACGGAACGTGACGGCCGGAGCCCGGCCTCGCTGACCGCCGGCGGGCGACTGGTCGGCGCGGAGCCAGCCGTGCTGTTCGAGGAGGGCGAGGGCAGGTTCGACGTCGGCGACCTTCTTGAACCGCCGGGACGACGCGACGGCGTCGTGGGCCTTGATGTGGGTGCGGTGGGTGCCGTCCTTCTTCGGCCGCTGGAGCCATTGGAGGAGGGTGTGGGCGTCCTCGGTGGCGGGGTCGGCGGCGATGAGGTCGAAGACGGCGAGGGTGTGGGCGGTGTAGTAGTCGGCGATCTCGGCGGCCCGCTCGACGGTGGCGGCGGCCAGGTCGGTGCGCCAGGTGCCGGGGTCGTGGTCGGGGGTGATGTGGTCGGCGAGGTGGAGCAGGACGGCGATGCGGGCGATGTGGCCGACGAGCTTGCCGGCCCAGTCCTTGATGTGGGCGAGCGGCTGGTCGGGGCGGAGCTGGACCTCGACGCGTTCCTGCAGCTTCTCCACGGCGAGGTCGGCGGCCCGGTCCATGACGACGACCACGGGCTCGGGGAGGTCGGTCATGGCGCGGAGCAGGCGGGTCAGGTTGCGGTCGTAGGCGTTCGCCACGGGCTCGGGGATGGGGTCGGTGCGGACCTTGCGCCAGCCGAGGTTGGACGGCGGGAGCGAGTAGAGGAAGCGGGCGAGCAGGCCGCGGTCCCGGGCGCCGGGGGCGGCGCCCAGTTCCTGCAGCACGGCGGGCTGCGGGGTGACGCCGATGGTCAGCGCGGGCTTGTCGACGGTGGGCTGCTCGCGGGTGATCCGGTCGGTCTGGAGCCGCTCGCCCTTGTGGGCCTGCAGGAACACGCCCAGGTTCGGCTTGCTGCTGTAACGGCCGACGATGCTGTCGAACAGGTCGCCCTCGGGGGACAGCGCGGCCAGGCACCGGTGCACGCCGAGATGGTGGGTGACGGTCTCGGCGGTGATGTCTCCGGACAGCGTCAGGCGCGGGGTCGGCGGGACCACGATCTCCTCGGCGAGCATCTTCGCGGCGGAGATCTCCGCGACGAGCTGGGTCCGGTCGGCCTCCGGGTTCTTGCGCGCCTTCGCCATCAGGGCCTCGACCTCGGCCAGGGCTGCGTCCCGGGTGGTCTCGGCCTCGATGATCGTCGCCCGGGCGTCGGCCTGCAGCTCGGCCTCGACCTTGTAGACCGGGCCCATGGTGAACGCGAAGACGTCGGACTTGCGGCTGGCCGGCGGCATCGCGCAGGTCAGGTAGAGGTTGGACTGCTCGCGCCAGCCGGGCCGGATCTCCACCCCCACCCGACCGCCGGCCGCCGTCGACAGCGCGGCCAGCGCCATGGTCGCGGCGGCGTCGGGCGGGGTCTGCGTGAACTCCGCGACCGCGTCGACGTAGGCGCCCACCCACCCGGGCAGCGCCTTCACCGGGAAGGTGGGCAGGCCGGTGTGGGAGCCGAGCGGCACGGGGTCGAGCCAGGTGTCCCCGCCGGCCAGGTCCGCCAGCACCGACAGCGCCGCGGTGCGGACCGCCTCCAGGTCGGTCCCGGTGTCGCCGGCCATGTGGGCCAGGCGGCTGGTGGTGGTCCCGATCCGGCGACGCTCAGCCGCGACCCGGACGACCTCGGCGTAGTAGTCGCCGTTCGCGGCGGTGGGGGTGGCTTCGATGCAGGTGTGCAGGTAGCCGGGTCCGCCGATGCGGCCGAGGTCGCCCTGCGCACGCAGGACGCCGGTCAGCAGCAGCGGGTCCACCGGCCGCTCACCGCCGGCCATGCGGGTGATGGCCCGCCAGATCGTCTCGTGCGCCGGGTGGTGGAACACCCCGGGGTCGCCGAGCTGGGCGGCGAGGGCGGGGATCTGGGCGGGGTCGAGGAGGGCGGCGCCGATGACGGCCTGTTCGGCGGCCTTGACCTCGGCAGGCTCGGGCCGGAACGGGATCACGTTCGGGTGGGCGTACTCGGTGCTCAACGCAGGGGGCTCCTTTCGTGCGGAGCGGGGCGGCCCGCATCCGGGGTGGTGCCGGGTGCGGGCCGCGGGGCGGTGGGGTGTCAGATGTCGAGGGCGGTCTGTCCGTCGCACACGGCCGCGGGGGCGGGCGGCAGCAGCGCGTCCAGGGCCGCCTGGTGGTCGGGGTCGCCGAGGAGGCAGATGACGCGGCCGTCGGTGGTGACCAGCCACTCGGGGTCGGAGTGGACCGCTTCGACGGCGGCCTCGCGGGTGGTGGAGTGGACGGCGCACTCGTCGGCGCGGTCGGAGCCGTAGTGGGTGCCGCAGACGTCGCAGACGGCGACGTGGCAGGTCACGGCCTTGATGGGCACGGTTTCCTCCGGGTCAGAACAGGGCGTCCGGCCCGGCCGGGGCGTCGGCCTGCTGGGCCTTGGCGGCGATGCGGCGGGTGGCGTCGTGGCAGGCCGGGCACCACGCGGCCAGCTCCTGCTTGGGCAGGGCGGCGGCGCGGTGCGCGGGCAGCAGCAGGCTGGCGGGGTCGGCTGCGGCGGCGAGCAGGCTCACGGGGCCGGTGCCGTGGCGGGCATAGCCGCCGTGGACGGTGGGGCAGCGCCCGCCGTCCTTGGCGTGGCTCTTGCCGCAAGTGCCGCGGCACTGGCAGCGCCCGGCCGCGGCGGCGAGGACGGCCTGCCACAGGCCCGTGGTGTCGCCGAGCGGCGGGATCCGGCCGCTCACGCCGCCACCGCCCCGGCCCCGGCGCCGGTCTGGGCGGCGGCCTGGCGTCCGATCAGTTCGGTGTAGGCCGGGGGGACGGCTTCGCGCAGGCCGTCGCGGGTGGCCCAGGGCATGCCCATCACGGCCGCGCTGCGGGCGAGGGGGACGTTCGAGAAGTTGCCGACGACGTGCATGAACTCCCCGTCGGCCACGGGGCGGCCCATCTTCGCCAGCGGCGCCGTGTGTACGGGGTGCTGGGGCGGGGTGATGGTGAGGCCGCCGCCGGGCTCGAAGAGGCGGTGGCGGTAGGTGCGCAGGCCGAACGCGGCCCCGCACAGCATCACCGGCTCCCGCAACTGGTCGCGGGCTTCTTCGACGTTCTCGATCACCCGCGGGCGCCCGGTCCCCTGCATGGCTTCGCGGGTGGGGGCGATGAGGTCGGGGTGTTCGCGGCCGCGGATCTTCTGGCAGCGGGTGTAGCGCTGGCAGGGCGGGGAGGCGTGCAGGAGGTCGAAGAGGTGCCCGTACTCGGCGATGAACCGGACGGCGTCGGCCTGGACGAACGCGAGCGGGTTTCGCGGCTGCGGGGCGTTGTCGAGGCTGAGGACGCGGTATCCGGCGAGGTGGTAGCCCATGCCGGCGCCGCCCTGGCACCCGTAGGTGTCGAGGACGGTCAGGCCGTTCCACGGCCGGGCGGGCAGCCACGCGGCGGACGGGCGGGCCGCCAGGAACAGGGCGCCCAGGGCAGCAGTCGTGTTCACCGGGCACCGCCGAGCAGGTCGTCGACCAGCGGGGCCAGCGTGCTGTTGGCGTGGGCAGCGAGGGCGGCGACGGCCTGCTTGGCCTCGTGGGTGAGGGTGCGGCCGGGCCGGGCCGCGGTCGGCTGCACCAGGATGCTGTCCGGGACGGGGACGAGCAGGGTGGCGGTGACCAGGACGGCGGGCCGGTCGGTGCGGTCGGGGCCGATGAGCACGGGCCACGGCTCGTGGGCGTGCCACGGGTTGCGCTCCCAGTCGAGCGTGCGCAAGCGACCGGCGGGGCGGCGGGCGAGGTCGCCGTGCTGCAGGCCGACCTTGGTGCCGAGTACGGCCCGGCCGTCGTGGTCGCGGCGCACGGTGAGCGGGTGGACGTCGGGGCGCACGGCGACGTACCCGGGGGCCATCACCGGGAACGTGGCCACCGACCACGCGACGGCGGCGAAGTCCACCGGCCGGAGCGGCTCCCCGTCCTCGTGGAAGTCCTCGGCGTGCCGGGCGAGGTAGGTGCCGTAGCGGGAGTGGCTGTCGCTGGCCTGCTCCCGGTCGGCGATGTCGTCGATGACGGCGAGCGTGAAGCGGTCGAACTCGGGCATGCTTGGTCCCGTCTCGTTGTGGGATGCACGGCCCCGCATCAGCCGGTCTCTGCCAGGAAACGTTGGCTGGTGTGGGGCTTTGTGCTGTTCGGGAGCGGGTCTGTCCGGTCCCCCGCACCGCCCGCGCCCCTGCCGCTGGGTGCGGCGGGGCGCGGGTGGCACGGCCGGTCGGGCAGGCCGGGCTAGAACGGCGCCTCGGTGGAGTAGACGGGCGGGATCCAGCCGAAGAGCAGGTGGGCGATCCAGCCGGGGAGCGGGAGCAGGGGCCGGACACGGTTCGGGTTCCAGCAGGTGCAGTCCCACCATTCGGTGCCGCCGTACTCCCCGTGCTCGCCGGCGTAGTCCTCGGGCCAGCCGCCGTGTCCGCCGCAGGTGCGGCACTTGGGGTTCGGGGTGTCGGTCAGCTGGATCACCGGGCGGGGCCAGGGGTTGAAGCGCAGTCGCATGCGGGCCATGACGTTTCTCCTGGTCAGCGGTTGCGGTTGGTGACGTTGACGTGCACGTTCACGGCGCCCTGCCCGCCGCCCCGGCCCCCGCTCCCGCTGGTGGTCTTGGCGAGGGCATAGGCGCCGACGCCGAGCGCGGCGAGGCCGCCGATGCTCCCTGCGGCTGCGGCGACGGCCTGGACCGCATAGCCGACGCCGAGGCCGCCGGCGCCGAGGGCGAAGCCTCCGGCGAGCAGGCGCGCGGGCCACGGGTCCCGGACCGGGGCAGCCTCGGCGACGGGCGGCGGGGCGGGCAGGTAGACGGCGGTGGGGGCGAGCGCCGGGCCGTACGCCACCGGGGCCGGGGCGGCGGGGTGGTAGACGGCAGGCGGGGCGGTGAAGGCGGGCGCGGGGGTGAAGTAGTAGGGGGTGCCGTCCGGGCCGTGGTGCACCGGGGCGGCGATCGGCTGCGTGCTGGCGGTGCGGTCCATCGGGGTCTCCCGTCGGCGGCCGAAGGATTTCCCGTCGGGCGGGTGGAGTTCCACGCCCGGGACGGGAAATCCTTCGGTTCGGGTGGGTGGGGTCAGTGGCCGGTGACGAGTCGGGCGATGGCGCCGAGGAAGTCGTTCACGGGTCCGGCGAGGCCGGTGGTGGCGGCGGTGAAGCCGGACAGCCACATGACGGCGGCGGTGCCGGGGCCGGTGCGGCGGGCGCGCAGGAGCAGGACGGCGGCGACGGCGAGCAGGACGGTGACGCTGAGCGTGACGGCCATGGTGGCGGTCCTTCCCGTACTGGTTTCGGTGACGGTGCGTCATGAGCTTGTGTGGGGCATACGGCCGGTCCGGTGCATGGGTATAGGCCCGGATCCGGGGCGCGGGGCGGGGGCTGTACAGGGCCCGCTGTATGGCCCATACGCCCCACACAGGCAGGTCAGGGACCCCATACGGGCTGTATGGCCCATACGGTCCGTACGGGGCTCGGTGTATGGGGCTGTATGGGCCTGTTCTGGTTACTGCCTGTACCTGTTGAGGGCGTCGGCGAGGGTGCGGGCGTAGAAGCCGGAGCGGGCCGGGCCGCCGTCGACACGCAGGGTTCCCTGGCCGGGGCGCTCGACGCCGACGCCGCGCAGGAGTTCGTTCAGGTCGATGCCGAGGGTCTGCGGGTCCACGCCGAGCGCTTCGGCCAGCGCCGAGACGTACATCCGTCCGCCGGCGGCAACGACGGCCGCGTGGGCGCGGACGAGCAGGCCCGGTGCGGGGTCGACGACCGGCTCGTAGACGCTGTCGTCGCCCTCGTCCGTCGTGGCGGTGGGCGTGGGGTTGGTGCGGTGGGCGGAGAGGTTGAGGCCGCCGGAGCGCGGCTGCTTCACGAGCCGGTCCCCGGCCGCGGTCCGCCCGCCCGGGGCTACGAAGGGCGACAGGTTCAGCCCGCCCGCCCCGCGGGCCGGGGCGTCGTGGGTGGTCGGGTCCGGCTTGGCGGTGGCGGTGGCGGTGGCGTTCCAGAGCCATCCGGCGCGGTCGTCGTCCCAGCGGCGGGTGTAGTCCTCGCCCGCGGCGTCGGCCGAGACGCGGTCGAGGGCGGGCCGCAGGTGGTTGGTGGCGAGGACGGCGGCCCGGACCTGGGAGGGCGAGGTCTTCCAGGTCTTGAAGGGGGTGGGGGCGAAGCCGTCGGCGCCGGCGGCGCCGATGACGCCGGAGCCCTTGGCGTTGAGCTGGCGGGTGTCGACCTTCGCCCGCGGGAACATCTTGGCGAGGTTGTTCCCGGCGCTCTCCCCAGACGTGAGGGCGACGCCGACGGGGGAGAACTTGCGGACCTCGGTGTCACCGAGCGCGCTCACGTTGCCGTCGACGGCGGTGAGCACGAAGCGGACGCCCATGGCTCGGGTGGTGCGCATGGCCTTGCGGACCGCTTCGCGCAGTTCCTTCAGGACCTGGGGGGCGGTGGGCTGGATGGACAGCAGCTCGGCGCCCTCGTCGACGACGACCATGATCTGCGGCAGCGCGGGCGAGACGGGCAGCAGCGTCGTGTCCATCTCGTCCAGCAGGTCCTGGTAGTGCTGCTGGCGGGCCGCGTTGATCCGCAGCGCCGCCCGCATCATCCGCAGCGCCTCTTCGGGGGTGGAGGCGATCCAGTCCACCCCGGGCCGGGTGCCGGCCGGGGCGGGAGCGGTCCCGGCCTTGGGGGCCTTGCGGCCCGTCGCCTCCAGCCAGGGCCGCGTCCACGGGATGCCGACCGCCCCGGCCTTGAGGTCGATGACGAAGGTCAGCACGTCGGTGCAGCGGGCGAACCCGGTCAGCACGCCGTCGACCAGGGTGGACTTGCCGGAGCCGGGCGGGCCGAGCAGCAGCGCGCACGCCTCCCGCAGGAACACGGTGACCGGGTCGAGGTTGGGGAGCATGCCCCACGGGATGCCGGTCAGGATCGACAGCGGCGAGTAGTCGTCGGGGTAGGGCTGGGCGTCGGCCATGCCGTTGACGGTGGGGATGTCCAGGACCACGCGGCCCTGGATGTCTCCCTCCTCCACGGCGATGACGCAGCCGAGCGGCAGGCGGGCGTCCCCCGCAAGCGCCCGGGCGCGGCCGGCGATCTGGTCCCAGGTGGCCATGCCGCCGGGGAGTTCGGCGGCGAGGGAGAAGCCGCCGCCGGTCTTCCAGAACTCCACCGCGAACACCCGGGTCTGGACGCCGGCGACGCGCTGGATGCGCTCCTCCCACTCGCGGGCGACGGCGCGTCGGCGCCGGTCGAGGGCGTCGGCGGCCTTGGCGGTCTGCGGGGAGACGGCGAGGCGTTCCTCCTCGGCGGCCTCCTCGTGGACGGCGGCGGCGGAGGCCATCGCCCCGATGCCGACGCCGAGACCGGCGAGGGTGCCGGCGGCGGCCCAGGACAGGGGGCCGGTGTGGATGGCCCAAGTGGTCCAGCCGCCGGCAAGCAGCCACGACGCCGAGCGCGTCACCAGCGACATGGCGGTCAGGCGGCGGCGCACGCTCCAACCGATCCCGTGGCCGAGCGCCCCCGCGGTACCGACCGCGAGGGGCAGGGCCTCGGGCATGCCGGTCGCAGCGCCGAGCAGGGCCAGCGCCCCCGCGCCGGTCGCAGCCGACAGGGCGCCGGTGGCGGGGCCGTGCGGGGCGGCCCAGTCCAACGGCACCCCGCGCTTCGGCGTCCGGGGCCGCAGGGCCTTGGCGGGCTTCTCCACCGGCGACGGCGCGGTCTGGGCCTGCGGGGTGTGGTCGGGCGGGAGGTTGGTGAGGTTCAGGCGGTCGGTCATGCGAGTCTCCGGGTGTGGGCCGGGGCGGGCCGCACGTACTGTGCGGCCCGCCCCGGAGGGTGGTGGAGAGATTGACGAACTAGCCCTGCTGGTGGGCTAGTTGTTGTTGGTGTCCCACTTCTCCTCGCCGTTGCGGGGGTCCTCGTGGCGGCGGATGTCCTGCTCGTGGAGCCGGCGGAAGACCTGTCCGATCTCGCCGGCGGTCTGCACGGCGAGCTGGATGTGGGAGTAGACCTCGGTCAGGGCCTCGGCGATCGGGGCCTCCAGCGGGAACTCCGCGTCAGCCTTCTCCGCGAGGATGCGGAAGACGTTGGCGATCGACTGGAGGGCGTCCGGGATCTCCTCGCACATGGCGAGGACCTGCATCATCCCGTCGGGGTCGAAGGTGTTGGCCAGGGCCTCCATCTCGGCGGCGACCTCGGCGAAGCTGAACGCGCTGCTGGTGGCGGTGTTCACGGTTCCTCCCGGGGAAACGGCGGTGCTGTCGGTCGAGTTGTGGTTGCGGGGAGCGCGCGGCACCGTGTCCGCGACCTCCCCCTCGTCGGTGTCGGGGTCGGGGGTGTCGAGGGTCTCGGCGGCGGCGAGCGCGGCGTCCAGGCCATCAGCGATCGCCTGGTCACGGGCCTGCCGGTCGTCACGGGCCCGGCCGAGCATCCGGGCGAACAACCTGCGGCCCGGATACATCAGCCACGGCATGTCCAGGCGCCGGCCGAGCGGGGTGGTGACGGCGCCGACCAGGCCGACCGCGCCGGCCAGCAGCGCGGCCAGCGCCCACCGGGCCCAGTACCGGGCGGCCGAGCGACGCAGCCGCTTGCGGGCCGCCCGCGCCACCGCGCCCCTGCGCATCGCCACCCGACGCCCCCTCACCCGGTCGTCCGCCCGCCCGTCCCGCGCCACCCGACCGGCCAGACGCTTGTCCTGCCGCCCCTGCTGACGCGCGGCGAGGCGCTGGTCCTGCTTGGCCTGGCGGCGCGCGTCCCGCGCGGCCTGGCGCGCGGTGCGCTTCACCGAACCCGCAGCCCCGGGTGTCGCCGGGCCGGGGTTGGTGTGGCCGGTGCGGGCCAGTTCGCGGGCGGTGGCCTTCGCCACCCGCTTCTCCTCCCGCGCCGCGACCTTCGCGGCACGGCGGGCGTCGGCGACGGTGCGGCGGGCCGCGGTGTCCTGCACCCGCTTCTCCCGCCGGGTCGGCGCCGCCCCGGCCCGATCGGCACGAGCGGCCCGCACCTGCGCCGCCCGCACCCCAAGACCCGACCCCGAACCGCCACCGGCCACCGAACGGTGACCGGCCACGGCGCGGGAACCGGACCCGGAGGGCGAGCCCGCGACAGCGGCGGCGTTCCGGCCGGGTCGGCCAACGGCACTGGCGGGACGCCCGGCAGACAAGGCACCCGTGCTCCGGTGGCCCGCCGCACCGGCGCCGAACAGGCCGTTCGACCCGGCCGGGACGCCGGTCCTGCCCTGGGGGCGCCCGGCACCAGCAGCGCCGGGGCGTGCGGGACGGTGCTGCTGGCCGAGCGGCGACCGGGCTCCGGCCGGGCCCGGCGTGCCGAACAGGCCACCCGGGGCCGACTGCTGACGGGCAGCGGAGCGGTTCGGCGTCGGCCCGGCGCCCTTCCTGCCGGCGGTCTTGCCGGTGCGGGAGCGCAGGGCGGCGGCACCGGTCGCCGCGGCCGCTCCGCCGGCGAGCAGGGCCAGCGCCAGCGGCCCGCCCGCCAGCGCGGCCGCCGACACGGCGCCGACGGCGGTGTTCCCGGTCGCGACCGCCAGCGGAACCACCGGCAGACCACCACGGGTGTGTGCGGGGCGGGCCGGGGACCGACGACCGGCCGCAGCCGCGGGCGCGGCGGGCTCCATCGGCAGGGCCGCCGCGGTGGAGTCCGGCACGGGCTGCGGCGCGGACGGCCGGGCCGGGGCGACCTCGGCCGGGATCAGGGTCTCGGACATGGCGTCTCCCCTGGTCACGCGCCCGCCGGGGCGACGGTGTCCCCGGTGGCGCTCCGCTCGACGACCGGCTTGCCCAGGTCGCGGTGGATGAGGTCGACCGGGCCGACGGTCTTGGACACGCGGGTGGCCAGGGCCCCGGCGACGGTGGCAGCACGATGCCGACCGCCGGAGCAGCCGACCGCGACGGTCAGCGGCGCCGGGCTCGGCCCGGCGTCGAACGCCTCCACCAACAGCGCGGCGGCCACGATGGCCTCGCGGATACCCGGGGTGGTGAGCACGGCCCGGCGGACCGGCAGGTCGGCGGCGGACAGCTCGCGCAGGGCGGGGTCGACGTGCGGGTCACGGAAGTGACGACGCAGGTCGAGGGTGAGGTGGGCCTCGGGCGGGGCACCGTGCAGGTACCCGAAGCTGATCACGCGGATCTCGGTCATGGACATGACAGGGACCTCCTTGTGCCGGATCGGCAGCGGAGCAGAGCGAAAGGGGGGTTCAGGCCGCGAGGGCGGCGGAATCCGCGCAGGGCAGGCAGGTGCCGAGGTGCGCGGGCAGGACGTAGCCGGCGTCGCGGCTGCACCGCGGGCAGGTGCGGCGGGCACGGTTGGCGCTGGCCAGGGCCCGCCAGCGGCCGACCGTCATCGGCCGGACGGGCTTGGCGAGGTCCAGGCGGTAGAGGTAGGCGGCCCGCTCGCCCTTGCTGCGGCGGGCGCGCCAGAGGATCTGCGCGGCGACCGGCTGGCCGCCGGGTCGCAGGCCCCGGGCGCGGAGCTGGCGGCGGGTGAGCAGGTCGGGCGGGGCCATGCGCCACGGATAGGTGGGCATACCGCCGTGCCGCTCGCCCGCCGGGTCCCAGAAGCGGGGACGGCCCACGGCTACTTCCCCGGGGTGTCGGCGACGGCGAACAGCTCCACCGGCACGCCGTCGAAATCGCCGACGGCGTTCAGGCAGGCGCCGTGGGGGCAGGCGCTGAAGTCGACGAACACCGGGTCGAGGTCGAGTACGGAACGCCACTGCTCGAAGTGGGTGAGCGAGTCGCCGACCACCAGGACCACACCCCACTCCGGCGCTCCGGCGTCGCTCACGTACTCGTGCACGTCGAAGTCGGCCCGGGGCATGTGCGGGTGCTCGGCGAGCAGCATCATGAGCGCGTGCGCGGCGTCGGCCTCGCTCGTGAGGGTGGTCATGACGCCTCCTCGGTGGTGTCGGTGCCGGGAATGTGGCGCTCGGCGTGGACGGCGGCGCGCAGGCGGACGGCGTAGTCGTTGCGGCAGCCGATCAGGGCGCGGACCTTCTTCGTGGACAGCTCCTCGCCGGCGGCGGCGAGGTCGGCGGCCAGCAGCCGGACCCGGGCCAGATCGGCCGGGTCGAGCGGGCGTTCCCCGGCGCCGGAAGCGTTCCCGCCGTCGTCCACCGGAGGCGTGTTCACCGTCGTGCCGGGGATCGGTGCGGGTGCGCTCGACCCTTTTCCGTAAAGGGCTTCGAGGGCTTCGAGCGTGATCGGGGAAGCGTTCCGCAGAGCCTCGGGAACGGTGTCCAGGTAGACGCTGTCCGGCGGGCCGGAGGGCAGCGGGAGAGTGAGGGCGGGGAACGGGTCGTCGGGCATTCCCGGCCACAGATCGGCCGGCGCGGGGAGTGCGCTCAGCTCGGCGACCCGGGCCCGGGCGTTGAGCCGGCGGGCCAGCAGATCGGCCGTCAGGCCCGGCACCGTGACGCCGTGGACGTACTCCCAGGCGATGCGCCACGCGTCGTCGGCGGCCAGCGCCCCGTACGCGGCGGCGGACAGGAGCCTGTCGGCGACGGCCCGCACCTCCGGGTGATGCTCGGCCCGGCGGCGGGCGTGCTCGGCCCGCTCCTTCGCCGTCCTCTTCTCGGCGGTGGTCGGGCCCCGGCCGCCGTGGGTCTGGAGGTCGGTCAGCCACACCGCGCCGATGCTGGACAGGGCCAGCACCGCGGCGACCCACCGGGCGTCGGGGTACTGCGACCAGCCGTGGGCGAAGTTGATGCCCCCGGCCACGGTGCCGGCCGCCCACGCGCCGAGCCGGTAGGTGCGGGTGGAACGCTCGCCCTCAGCCTGCGCGCCCATGGCGACCAGCGCCCACGCGCCGCCCTCCAGCATCGCGGCCAGCAGGACCGCCAGCAGCAGCGCCACGTCCGCGTGGTCGAGCGCGGCCACCTGCGAGACCACCGCCGGCACGATCGAGCACACCTGCACCAGGCGCACGAACGCCCGCGCCGGACTCGCGGCCACCCAGCCGGGCACCCGGCGGAGACGGGCTGCTCGGGCCGCGCGGGCCCGGTTGCGGGCCTGTTCGGCGGCGAGCCGATCGGCCTCCCGGCGGACCCTGGCCGCCTCGGCGTCCAGCCTGTCCTGCTCGCGCTCGTCGCGCCGGTCCGCCCGCCGTTCGGCGCGGTACTCGCTCAGCCCGCTCATGCCGCCGCCCTGCCCTGCTCGGCGCGGACGACCGGCCGGCGGGCGGCGTGCAGCAGCACGGGCGCCTCGTCCATCAGGCGCTCGGCGTAGGCGGCCAGCTCCGGGTCCTCCCGGCGCAGGTCCGCCAGCACCTCCAGCGCCACGTCCATCCGGGCCCGGTACGCGAGCGCCGACTCACCGGGCCCCCCGGCGAACAGCTCCTCGTCCACGCCCAACGCCAGCTCCGCGAACTCCTCGGAGTCCACCGCGTACTGGCCTGCAACAATCGACTTCACGGGTCTACCTCTCCCAGCTGAGGGTGGGCCCCAGGGGCTGCCGCGCTCCGGCCAAGGAACGCGCGGCGGCCCCGACTCATGCGGGCCCAGACCACTCGCGATGTACGAGCAGCCATGACCCCCGACCCGCCACGGGCGGCACGGATCGGGGACCAAAGACACTCGTTGTTGATCTGGCGCGTCTTTCGGGAGCGTGCTCCCGCTTCAGGCAGACGCGGATCTTGCGATCACTGCCCTCCGGACTGAAAAGGCGCCGGGAACCATGGCCCCGTGAGGCCGCTTCGCCCTGGGCTCGGCGGTAGCCGACCACTCGCGGACGCATTCATGCAGGTCAGAGAAGCGAGAAGCCTTCCCAAGCTGTGCTTAGGGGGGCTTTCGTGCTTGCCTGATACCCAAGGTAGGCAGTGGCCGACTGGGCGTCAAGTCCCCCTCGCGGTACTCTTGCTTCGCCCCCCTAGGCAGTGAAGGGATGACCATGCACGAGGAACTGGAGCGGGTGGCCAACGTCGCCGTCCCGATCGAACGGGCCAAGGCGGCAATCTCGCTGATGGCGGACTATCAGAACCGGGTAGTCGAACTGTCCCGTGTCCGCCGTGAGGCCATCGAAGAGGCGTCGGCGTCGGGCATGTCGCAGACGGAGATCGCCGCCCTGCTCGGTGTCAGCCGTGGGCGTGTCGGTCAGCTCGCGTCCGCCGGCCCCGCTCCGGAGCGCGCGTTCTTCGGCTTGGGCCCGATGACGGTGGCGCTCGGCGGCAAGTACGAGGCCGGGAAGTCGCAGGACGAGAACCCCAGCGAGGTCGTGACCAGGGAAGACCTCAGCAACTACGAGCACCTGCGCAAGCTGTTCGCCAGCCTGAAGCTCGACTCGGACTCGGAGGTGATCGCGCCGTCCGGCATTGTGAACCTGAACCGCGATCACCTGGTGGTCGTCTGCGGGCCACGGTTGTCGCCGATCGTGGCCCAGGTGCTTGAAGGGGATGACAACCTGCGCTTCCGCAAGGACCGCGCTTGGCACCTCGTGGACCTGCGAACTGAGACCGAGTACCGCTCGCCGCTCGACGAAGACGGAACGGCCGGGGACGTCGGCTATCTGGCCCGGTTGCCCCGACTCGACGGCAAGGGCACGTTCCTGTACATCGCGGGCATCCACGCGATCGGCGCGAACGGCGTCGTCCACTACCTGGAGAACCACCTGGGCGAGCTGTACCGGGAGGTGAGGACGAAGCGCTTCTCGACGCTCATCTCGTGCCGCTACGACCCGAAGACCCTTGAGGTCTTGGAGAGCAACAGGGTTACTCCGATCTACCGACACGAGGGCTGACATGCGCGTCTCTCTTGCTACCGCGCCCGGCGGCCTGGGCGCTAACGAGGACTGGGTGGGCGCCACCCCGTCGCTGGCCGTCGTTCTGGACGGGCTCAGCACGGTCGGGCTCGACACCGGCTGCAAGCACGGCGTCCCCTGGTACGTCGCCCAACTCGGTGGCCACCTGCTGGCTGCGCTGGCGGACGCCGAGCGCCCGCTGACCGATGGGCTTGCCCAGGCCCTGGAGCAGGTGGCGGCGCTGCACTCCACCTGCGACCTGGCCAACCCGGGGACCCCGTCGGCGACGGTTTCGGTCCTCCGGGCCAGCGGTGAGCAGTTCGACTACCTGGTGCTTGCCGACTCGCCGATCGTCTTTGAGCGGAACGGCGAGTACCTGGTGAAGACGGATCTACGGGTGGATGCGGTAGTGCCGGAACTCCGGGCGGCGACAGGGCGCTTCGCCACCGGAACGCCGGAGCACACGGAGAGTGTGCGGCGCATGGTCACGGCGCAGAGGCTCACGCGCAACACGGCGGGGGGCTACTGGGTGGCAGCGTCCAACGGGGAGGCGGCCGGGCACGCGGTCACGGGGGCGGTGCCGGCCGCCGGCGTCAGCGCGGTCGCGGTCATGTCGGACGGCGCTTCCACCCTGGTGACCGACTACGGCGCGGCTTCCTGGCCGGAGGTCTTCGCGATGCTGAGGGCGGCCGGTGCCGATGGGCTGATCTCCGCTGTGCGTGATGCCGAGGCCACGGACCCGGATGGCGTTCGCTGGCCGCGCTACAAGCGAGGCGACGACGCGGCGGTCGCGTTCTGCCAGATCTCGTGAGCATGGGCCAGTTGTGGGCCAGCGGTGACGGAGGGTTCGAAGTGGGAGCGCTCCGTCCCAGGTAGGAGGACCTGACTCATAGCGAGGCGGCTCTGATCTTGAAAACTGTCTTCCTGGCCGCCCCCACGGGCTAGCGCTCCCGATACCTGAAGGCGGACTGCCAGCCTGATCTTCAGGTCAGCTGAAGTTCGTCAGGTGGTCGTGGTGCTGTGCTCAGCTTCGGGTCGCTGGTTCGGCAGCAGCGGCAGGATCCCGCCAGCCTGCTTCTGAACCAGCACCCGCAGCTCCGCCGGCGTGGGCCACGGAGCACTGCGGTGAATCATGCGGTGGCAGTTGGAGCAGATGAGTGCGAGGTCAGAGAGCCTGGTGGTGCTTTCCCCGGCAACGTGGAGGGGCACGATGTGGTGGCACTCGATATAGCCGGCGCCGCGCTCCCCGTAAACCGCCTCGAAGTCGAAGCTGCATACCTCACAGGCGAGGCTGCCCCCGCTCTTGAGTACTGCCTTGATCTTCTGCTTCTTCAGCTTGCCGTCCCGCTCCCTGCGCAGGTGCTCGCGTGCGATCACGCGGCCTTCCCTGGCCTCGAACTCGTCGATGTCGCCATCGTCGGCGGGCACCGGGACGTACCCGGGTGCAGTGACCAGGTCGCGGATTCGCTGGGCGACTTCGAGCATGGCAGCCTCGTCGTCCAGGAACGCCTTGATGACCTTGTGGTCGTTCTTGCCAGCGTTGGTCGGCTTGCCGACATAGCCCGGCCGGTTGGTGGCGAGGTCGTACGTCTTGCGGGCCACGCTGTTGAAGCTGCGGAATGCCTCATCCCGGGGAGTACCAGCATGCGCCGTCATCGTCTGCAGAACAGCCGACAGCATGCGAACCTCCTCGTGCTCGGCCGGCAGTCCCCGCCAACCGTTCTGCACCACGAGTGCGCAGGCCAGCACCGCTTCGTCCCAGGTCCATGCGGGGTTGCGGACCTGTTTGACCGTGAAGCCAGCGGCTTTCAGCCAGGCGGCAGCGCCGGTCTTGCCGCCCGAGAACTCATCGTGTCGCAGGGCGCGGCCGTACTCGTACTTGTGGGCCACGCCGGCCACTGCCTTCGAGTGGTACTCGCGGCCGTCGACCAGCAAGACGTAGTCCAGTGCCTTGCCGTACCCGTACTCGGCGAGGAACGCCTCATCACCCAGGCCATCGCACTCGGCAGCCGCACGGAGGATCGACTCCCGGCTCAACTTCCCCTTCTGCATGAGCGGATCGTACGGGCACCGGCTGACATTTCCGCAGGGGTCTGCCGGGGTCAGCGCTTCGGCACAACCGGGGCAGGCACGACCGGATCGCCTTCGCGAGCACGGACCCAGGCCGTGCCACTGATGACAGCAACCGAGCGCCCCTCGGACTCCTCTGGCGCAGGAACAACGCGAGCACAGATGCACTGCCCCTTCAAGGGAACATCGAGCCCGAGGTTTCGTGCAACGTGAGGATCGAGGTCCTGGTGTCCCAGCACCAGGATGCCCTTCTCCCGGAGGAAGTCACGTACACCGCCACTGGCCCGGGCACGCGTCCCCTGGGCGTCCGTGGTCGTCCGCCGAAGTACGGGGCCGTTGTAGCGCAGTAAGACACTCAGGCGCTGCCGAGGCTACGCCCAGCGGGCCCTGGAGCCTCGCGGGCGCCATCACGCTACGTACAGGCTGACCAGGTCCTTCCACGCCTGGTTGGCGGTTTGCCGATCCGCATGCAGCCCGCCCGGAGGAGAGGAGGACACAGTGAGCTACTTATCGAGAACAAGCTGCTGCTTGTAGGCTACTTGTAGCTGTCTGCTGAAGTCTGGACTACAAGCAACCTACAAGCAGCAAGGGGCGACCATGGAGACCGCTGACCTCATCGGCACACTGGGGACTCTTCGCGCCCTGGAGACTGACACTTCATTCATCGAAGCAAAAAAGGCAAAGGGGGGACTCCCAGAGAAGCTCTGGGAGACGGTCAGTGCCTTCAGCAATGCCCAAGGCGGAGTAATTCTTTTGGGCATCGATGAAAAGGAGGGATTCTCGGTCACGGGTGTGGATGAGCCAGGAGCCATGGAGGTTGCGATTGCAAATATTTGCAGCGGCGACACGATGGAACCCCCAGTTCGACCACTAATTCAGACCCACGAGGTTGAGGGAAAGCATGTAGTGGTCGTGGAGATCCCCCCTATGGGATCTGGACAGAAGCCGTGCTTTTATCGGGGACTGGGGGCGTATGGTGGCTCCTATATTCGCGTGGGCGACAATGATCGCCGCTTGACAGATTACGAGGTGAATCTCCTCCTTGCTGGCCGCGGGCAGCCTAGGGACGACGAGCGAATCGTAATTGAGGCGGCCATTGAAGATCTTGACCCTACCATTGTCCAGTCGTTCGTTGCTGGCCAGAGGAGGGAGCGACGGAGGGCATTCGAGAATAAGACTGACGATCAGCTTCTTGTTATGATGAAGGCCGCAAAGGAGCATGACGGGCGGGTTGTTCCGACACTTGCTGGATTGCTGTGCATGGGGGCCTATCCGCAGCAGTTCTTCCCGCAGCTGAATGTCACATTTGTCGTATATCCGAATATTACAGCTGGGGTGCCCGGGCCAAGCGGAGAGCGATTCCTGGACAACGCGTCCCTCAGCGGCCCAATCCCAGATGTGGTCAGCTCTGCCCTGGCTATGCTTCGGCGGAATATGCGACGGAGAAGTGTAATTTCTGGAATTTCTCGACAGGATGTCTGGGAATATCCGGAGACGGCCCTGCGCGAAGCAGTGGTAAATGCTCTGGTGCATAGGGATCTCTCCCAAGGGTCGCTTGGCACGCCCACGCAGGTTGAGATGTATCCCGATCGACTCATCGTAAGAAACCCTGGAGGGCTGTATGGGCCAGTGAATCTCATGGATTTGGCGACCTCCCATATTTCGTCGGCGCGAAATCAGGCACTGGTTCATATCTTGCAGAACGTTGACCTGCCAGATGGAGGCAAGGTCTGTGAAGCTCGTGGTTCCGGGATCAGCTCAATGATCTACTCCTTGAGGTCGGCCGGCATGGGTTTGCCCGAGTTTGAGGATCAGATCTCTGCATTCCAGGTGACGTTCCCGAACGCTTCCCTCCTCGATGAAGATACGGTGCGTTGGATCGGATCTCTTGGCCTCCAGGGGCTCAGCGACTCACAGGCATTGGCGTTGGCCCGGATGCGCAATGGTGAATCACTGAATAACAACAGCTACCGTTCTCACCTCGGGGTAGACAGCCGAGTAGCGACATCTGAGCTGCGTGATCTAGTGGACAGGGGCGTGGTAGTCCAATCTGGTTCCCGCCGCTGGGCCACCTACACTCTGGGAGACCCAGGCGCTCCGATCGCGGAGGCTAAACCTGTTGCGGCTCAGCTTCCACTGGAGGAAGGCCTGGGCAATCCGCAAGGGATGCAAAGCGCTGAGAAGAAATCCTCGGTACCGCATCTGGATGAAGTCGCCGAAGACATCTTTGATCTGCTCGCTTCAGGTCCCCTTTCGAGGGCAGAAATTGAGGCGGCATTGGAGCTGCCAACCCACGTAGTGCTACACCGATTGAGGCATCTGAGGTCAGCTGGGCGCGTGAGTCAAACTGGACCGTTGCGGTCCCCCACCGGGAAGTGGGTTCGAGTCGAGGAATGACGAAAATTTCCTGAGGAGATCGATGGGAAGCTGCCGCGGCTCGGATGGCGAAGCGGTTTTGGCTAGCGTCCTGTCTGGTCTGGGTCCGAGCATGATCCGGGGCCCACACCGTGGGCCCGTGCCGCGACCGACCTTGGGAGAAGCTTGGGAGAAGATCTTGAGATTGGGGCCGCTTGAGCCGAGGCAGGACCAACGGAGACCAACGCATTGACCTGCGCGTCCGTAAGCTTGCGCACGTCGTCCACCATCCCGGACGTCATTCGGGACGAAGAGGCCGTGGGTTCAAATCCCGCCACCCCGACCCAGTACAGAGGGCCTGCCGGAGAAATCCGGCAGGCCCTCTGTCGTTGTGCGAGGCCGCCCGGGTGACCGACCCTCAGCCGCTCCGGCCGTGGGGGCCTGCCGCCGAGTCCGCCGGTCGGTGGCCGGCGGGTTCCGCCGTCCAGGTGTGCCGGGTCCGGCCGTCGACCGGGCTCCGGATCGCGGACCTGCGGCGACGCCCCGTCCGGACGGCCCGTCGGAGCTCCCTGCACGCCCGTGGTGCCGTCGCCGGCCGGTTCGCCCGCGGCCGCCTCCGCTCCGGCCCCGGAATCGCGCTCGGCATCGACGGACGGGGCCATCGCGATCGTCGCGGAGGGGCCCGCCGCGCGGCCCCCGGAACAGGTCGTGGTTCGCGCCGTGTTCGGCCCCTGGAAAGCTCCGGAGCGGACGCCGGGAAGGGTCTCGGACCACCAGCGGGGCGGGCACGCGGGCGCGAGTGGACGCGGCGCGCCGGGCGGCGTCGGGTCAGAGGACGGTGGTCAGTTCGGTGCGGGAGGTGATGTTGAGCTTGGGGTAGGCCTTGTAGAGGTGGTGGGCGACGGTGCGGGGGCTGAGGAAGAGCTGGGCGGCGATGTCGCGGTTGGTGAGGCCCTGGGCGGCGAGGCGGGCGATCTGGAGTTCCTGGGGGGTGAGGGGGGACTGCGGGGTGCCGGTGGGGGTGGCCGGGGCGGGGGTGCCGGTGGCGGAGAGTTCGGTGCGGGCGCGGGCGGCCCAGGGGTGGGCGCCGAGGCGGTCGAAGGTCTCCAGGGCGGCGCGCAGGTGGGGGCGGGCGTCGGTGCGGCGGCGGGTGCGGCGCAGCCATTCGCCGTAGAGGAGGGCGGTGCGGGCCTGTTCGAAGGGGCGGTGGGCCGTCGCGTGCCGGGAGAGGGCGGCGCGGTAGGCGGTCTCGGCGAGTTCGTCGGGGCCGAGCAGGGCCTGACAGCGCAGGCGGAGGGCGTCGGCCCAGGGGCGGTCGGCGGCGGCCGTCCAGCGGGCGAAGCGCTCGTAGGGTTCGGCGGCGCGTTCGGGGGCGCCGAGGCGGACGGCGGCCTCTACCAGGTCGGGGACGGCCCGGGTGGCGCTGATGTGGTGCCGGTGCGGGCCGGTGGTGAGGGTGTGCAGCCGGTCGGCGGCGTCGCCGGCGCGGCCCTGGCCGAGGTCGAGCAGGGCGAGCGCCCACTGGACCCAGGCCAGGCCGGCCGCGGGGGCGGCGGTCTGCGGGCCGGTGGTGGCGAGGGCGGTCGCGGCGAGTTCGGCGCAGCGGTCGGCGCGGCCGTCCAGCGCGGCCAGGAAGGCGAGCAGCGCGGCGAGTTGGCTGACCCACTGGTGCTGGCCGGTGTCCCGGGCGAGGCCGAGGCCTTCGGTGGCGGTGAGTTCGGCGTCGCGGTGCCGGCCGTGGAAGAGTTCGGCCTCGGCCAGGAAGAACTGCAGGGTGGGCATCACTCCGACGGTGCCCTTGGCGCGGGCTTCGGCGATCAGTTCGGCAGCGAGTTCGGCGGTCTCCTCGTCGCGCCCGAGGACCAGGGTGGCGCCGCACAGCTGGACCAGGTCGACCGGGCTGTCGGCCCCTGCCCGGCGGGCGGCCTCCACGGCCTCCCGGACGGGCCGAAGCGGCGTGGCGGGCCGGCCGAGCGCGGGCAGAACGGCCGCGGGCAGGTGGCGGGCGAGCGGGGCGAGGGGGTCGTCGGCGGCGAGCGGCAGGACCGCCAGGCGGTCCAGGACGG